>NZ_CP102267.1:2814772-3115227 GCF_025148125.1 Blautia wexlerae DSM 19850 | reverse complement strand
TTCAATAGTAAAATCTCTATATTCTTCCAATAGCGAATCTGGTAATAACAGCTCCGTTCTTTAATCTGCTGATGAAATCATATGTATCACCGCAAATGGTTCAAAATAAATAACATAATTATCAACAACAGCGTATACACCGTATTTAGAATGATAACACTGTATAGCCTCTTTTAAATATTCTTCCGTAGCGTTCAGATATTCAGCCATCTCATAAAGATTCCCACATCCTGCTTCATAAGCGCTGATCAGACCGGTAAGTCCAATCTTTAGATTATACCCATAAAGCCGAGCTCGATATTCCTGCTTTCGGCTTTCTACCTTATTCTGGTCTAAAATGTTTCCGGAGCTGGTGCGATAATGCCCGATTTCTTCGGCAAGCACACAGGATTTTTCTGCTTGTGTTTCTATATCCTTTCGGATTGCTATGTGACTGCCGCGGATCAGGCCATCATGTTCAGTAAGAGGTTGTTCTTTAACAAGTAACCCTTCTTGATCGGCAGCAGTCAGTAATTGTTCGTAATTCAATTGGGATCACCCCTTTAGCGATTAAAATAAAACGGTTCTCTCTAAGCTGTTTGCTTGTAGTCAACAACTGCAATTTCAGTCAGCATACCTTTAACTTTTTGAATAATTTCTTCAATTCGTTCAAGTGTTTCACCATTTAAGTATTCTTCCCCACATTGAGAACACTTTTCACAAGGAACATTCTTGATAATGATATAGCATCCCTGATAATCAGTCATGTAAGTTGTTGTAGAAGATTCAATATTACCTTTGCAGTAAAAACAAGTCATTATGCATTCTCCTTTCTGGTTTTGAAATCAGATTCCCATTTATCAAAACTGGGGAAATAAGCTGTTATAAGGAACAAATCCGATTCGTGATTTCCGATGACTACATGAAGATATTTATCTTCGATGCTTATCCCCAGAATTAAACAACTGGGGTAAGGATAATCATCTGGATATTGTTCGATGATTTCTCCATTCATAATACAGGCTATTACATCTTTTAAGAATATCCTACGCTGTTCCAGCCTTTTAGCTGCGTGGAGTGTAATACGAATGTTTTTAGGTATACATAGTTTACGCAATTCCAATATATCTAATGCCATATCATTCCTCCCATTTTGAATCATCATTCATAATATCCAAATCATGCTGAACACCTTCGGGTGTTTGCTCAACATCCGTCCGGGCATGAGCTGCAAGAAGATCTTCTTCCATCTGCTGGGCGGAGAGAAGGTTCTTAGAGTAGGCGAGAACCTTTCTCTGGTTATGAGGAGACAACTGATTGCAGATTTCTATGATTTCCTTGCACTGAGCAGAGACGGAAGAGTTCTGAACAGATTCTGCTTTATAGGGAGTTCTTTCCATAGGAACGTCAAAACCCATAAGCCATGCTTCACTTACGTTCAATGCATTTCCTAGAATAAAAAGCTTTTCTTGGTTAGGCTCTGTTTTTCCAGAACAGTATTGACTTATATCTGACTTATTCATTTTTACACTATACTTTTGACAATATGGAACAGTCAGATTAAGAATATCAACCTGCCGAAGTCCGCGCATATTCATTATTGTTTTTAAACGAATTGCAGTGTTTTCTTTCTTCATAATGTTCTCCTTTTCGTAATTGAAATATAACACATATTATGCAAAAGTTCAATAATAAAAACCTGGAAGTTAAAAAAATTGAATTTTATGTTGACAGAAAATGGACGACGTGATATTACACAGATAATTCAAAAGCTTGAACCGGAAAGGAGGTATCAAGTTGGCATTCGATTATAACAAGCTACGAGGAAGAATTGTGGAGATTTTTAACACTCAGTCGAACTTCGCAAGTGCAATGGGATGGTCGGAGCGCATATTGTCACTAAAGATGAATGGAATGTGTTCATGGAAGCAGATAGATATTTGTAAAGCAATACAGTTGTTGAAATTTACTATTGAGGACATTCCGATCGTATGTACTCGGGTAGGTCACTACTCTGTACTTACAGGATAAGAGCATATGAGAGGAGAGTCAACGAAAGTCGTTCGACAAACTGCTTAAATTTGTATAAACAGTAACTCATACATATCATTTCCCATACCATAAAGAAGAGGTGAGGAAGATGTCAGAATTAAAACTGGTAACAAGAAATATCCGTATTAATGGAATTCAGCATAAAGCCAGTGATATGTCAGAAGAAGAAATCAAATGCCTGCTCATCCAGAGACAGGATATAATTCTTCTGAATATGAATTACGAAAGAAAAGCCGCCGGTTAAGGCGGAGAAAGGAGGAACAGATTAAGGTTGCGAATCATAGAATAGAAGACCTGGAAAGAAAAGGAGAATGATTATGGAACAGATCACAAATTATGTAAAACCAGAACTCATCGTAGTAGCTATTGCCTTATATTTCGTAGGAATGGCACTCAAACAGGCACAGGCAGTAAAGGATAAGTACATCCCGCTTATCCTTGGCGGAATCAGCATTGCAATCTGCGCGATCTATGTGTTTGCCACCTGCACCTGCGGTACCGGACAGGATATTGCAATGGCAATTTTTACAGCGATTACACAGGGAATACTGATTGCCGGTCTTTCTACATACGTGAACCAGATTGTAAAACAGGCAAATAAAGACGAATAAGGGATGAGAAACCATCCCTTTTCGCTCTATGAAAGGAGACGGACATGGAAATAAGAGGAATTGATGTATCTGCCTGGCAAGGGAAAATTGACTGGAAAACAGTTGCTGATTACGGCATGGGGTTCGCAATCCTGCGGATTACAGAAGCGGGAAACGTGATAGATAGCTACTTTGAGCAGAACTTCTCTGAATGCCGGAAATACAATATCCCGGTTGGGGCATATAAGTATTCCTATGCTATGACAGTTGCAGAGATACAGAGCGAAGCCAAGAAGGTCGTGGAAGTTCTGAACGGGCGAAAACTGCAGTATCCGGTCTGGCTGGATCTGGAATGGAATAATCAGAGAAGCCTTGGAGCTGAACAGATCCATAAATTGGCAGAAGCATTCGAAAAGATTATCACGGCAGCGGGATATAAATTTGGTATTTATTGCAATGTGGATTGGTACCTGAATGTAATTTGTAGCCATCTGAAAAAATACGATTTCTGGATTGCACGTTATCCGGCATCAGATAACGGTACTTTACAGGAACGACTCCGGCCGGACTTTGGTGTGGGCTGGCAGTATTCCAGTAAAGCAAAGATACCTGGCATCAGCGGAACTGTAGATAGAAATATATTTTACAAAGATTATAACGAAGCAAAAGATATAAAAAAGGAAAACACAGTCATGACAAAGAGTGAAGCTATCAACGTAGTTCTGGGAATTGCAGAAGAAGAGATCGGGTACCTGGAAAAGAAAAATAACAGTAAGCTTGACAGCAAGACTGGAAATGCCGGATCAGCAAACTATACAAAATATTGGAGAGATATAAAACCATCCTATCAGGGGCAGCCCTGGTGCGCAGCGTTTATCTCCTGGTGTTTCATGAAAGCTTTTGGTCTGGATAATGCAAAGAAACTCTTAAAACACTGGCCGTATGTATACTGCCCAACCTTAGGCGTCTTATTTGTAAAAAATGCCAATCCAAAAGTTGGAGATATTGTTATCTTTAAATACGGAGGTACCTTTACCCACACCGGCTTTGTAACAAAAGTAACCGGAGACAGGTTCTGGACGATTGAGGGAAATACTTCCGGAGCATCCGGTATCGTGGCAAATGGTGGCGGGGTCTGCCAGAAGAGTTATTACAACAGTAATCTTCCGGGGACAAAATTCTGTACACCGGACTATTCAATTGTTTTATCTGCAGATAAAGATGAAACAGACAAGACAACAAACCCAGAAGGAGGCAGCTACATGTTTAACCCAGAGACAGTAAAAGCAGGAGACAAAAATACATCTGTGCTTCTCTTACAGGAAATATTAAGAGCCAGAGGCTTTAAAGGCAAAAACGGCAAAGCCCTGAAACTTACATGGACAGCAGATGCAAACACGATTTACGCTCTGAAAGCTTATCAGGAATCCAGAAAAGAAGTTCTGGAAGTGGATGGTATTTGCGGATCTGCTACTTGGAAAGATTTAATTGCGATTTAAAGTAAATATAAATAAAAAAAGAGTATGGGTACAATGAGTACCCTTACCCATAAGATATTGTATCAGCTTCATTGCTTCTTATATATTATAGGGTATTACACTATGGGCCACCGTACTGGCTCATGATATACTGTGCAATTTTGGCATTGGGTTGTGTGATATTGATCGGATATTGAAGCCTTTTTTCATAATTCCACATAAATTATCTGCACGCTCCTTCCTTTTCCCATGGGAATGGCTGTTCCATCCATTTCCAGATGGATTCTCCGGTCTGATCTGTAATGTCAATAATCAGGGGACCATATGCTTCGGCGTATTCTTTTAATAGCTTTTTTCGTTCCTGCACAAGTTCGTGACAGTAAGTCAGAGCCTTTTCATCACAGGGATGTGTGTCAAGGTACAGAGTCATATCATTGACTGCGAAACTGACCTGATCGATACGGTTTAATAACTGTTTTTGGGAGCAATCTGTTTTCATCTTCGAATACCTCTCTTTCCACAAAATGGTTTGCATAACTGTGGGAAAATGGTTCCTGCATTTAATGCATACTGCAGTGGGAAATTCTCTGTAAACTTCTGGCAGGGAACATATGCCATTGCAGGTTCCAGATACTGAAGATGCGAAAACATTTCATGTTTTTTTTCTTTGACACCCGGTATAGTACAGCTGCAGTCTGTCGTGTTTCTGACAAAGCATTCGGAACTATTCATATTTCTATTTGAAGGCTGAGGCATATTCATACCGCAGGTACGGTTATAAGGGCGGTTGCCGGAACATCCCATCCGATAATTTTCCATATATAATTCCCTTCTCTGAAAACTGTTTACATTATATTTTATGTCATGCTCATAAAACCGTGCTCATACAAGTCGAAATTTCATTGCCATAGTGAAGATTCGTTACTGTTCACATACCACTATCCCGCGAGGTGTTTTGGCATGAATATGCCAAAATCCCGAGACATACAAGCCAAAATTCCATTGCCGCAGGCAATCTGGAATGAACTTTGGCTAAGTTACTGTGAACGGAGTGAACAGTAACGAAGATTCATATCGTCTGACAGACAGATTTCTTTTTGTTTTCGAATATGTTATTATATATAGGAAATATTTGCTGCCTTCTAAGTGTCAGCATCCAAAGAAAGTCGGGAGGTACATAAAGATGAAACTTACAATATTGGGAACCGGAAATGCAAAGGTGACGAAATGCTATAACACCTGTTTTGTGCTAAATAAAGATAAAGAATATTTTATGATAGACGGAGGTGGCGGAAATACAATTCTGAAGCAGCTGGAGGACGCAGGAATCAGCTGGAAAGAAATCAGCACTATATTTGTGACACATAAACACATCGATCATCTGCTTGGAATCATCTGGATGCTTCGTATGTATTGTCAGGGAATGGCAAGAGGACAGTTTGGCGGTGAAGTGACTATCTATGGACATGATGAAGTGATCAGCCTGCTGAAACAGATGGCAGAGATGCTTCTCACACCAAAGGAAACGAAATTTATCGGAGACAAAGTCCATCTGGAAGAAGTAAAGGACGGAGAAGATAGAACGATTCTGGGACACAGGGTGACATTTTTTGATATTCTGTCTACAAAGGCAAAACAGTTTGGGTTCTGCATGGAGTACGCAGAGGGAAAGAAGCTGACCTGTTGTGGAGATGAGCCATATAATGAATGTGAACAGAAATATGCCAGAAACAGCACATGGCTTCTTCATGAGGCATTCTGTCTGTTCTCTCAGGCAGATAAATTCAAACCATATGAGAAACATCATTCTACTGTAAAGGATGCCTGTGAGCTGGCACAGAAACTGGAAGCAGAGAATCTGATTCTGTATCATACAGAGGATAAAAATATTTCCAGACGAAAGGAGCTCTACACAGAAGAAGGCAGACAGTATTATAAAGGAAATCTCTGGATTCCTGATGATCTGGAAACCTACAAATTATAAAAAGACAAACCTCCGGAGTGTGTCTGAAAAAGGCTTTCTGCAAGATGTGCGTCACAATTTGTGGGATATTGTGCCCGGATGAGGGCGCCGTAGCGGGCTACGGCAACTGAATTCGGGTGAAATATCCCACAAAGTGGGGCGTGCAGATTGCGGGAATGATTTTTCAGACACGCTCCGGGATACAGAATGAAAAATCTGGGCTCCGGAGGCTTGCCTTTTTTACAGCAATCTTTTTAAATGTATCATTTATGAGGGTTGCCATAGTGATTATGCTGTATGGTCCACATGTGTTTTGGTGTCGGAAGACAAAACTTCACATGTAGTATGATCCTGTGAAAAAGTTTCCATAATTCCTGAAATAGTCCTGTGCAGATAAGGACGGTACTCAGCCAGAGACACAGGCTGCTGATACAGAATGCAGCTGTAGCAGGTGGAACCTACCAGCTCAATGATCGTAAAGAGCATCAGTTCCGGATTTTTATAATGTAGTCCGCTTTGAGCAAGCATATCCAGATAGGACTGATAAAAATTATATTCGTCGTCAGGCATTTTTTCCTCAAAAGCACCCTTGAAGACACCCCAGGCAAGATTCTTTGAAATAAACAGCAGGAGAGTACGGTCTTTATTCAACTCAGTAAGAATGTAATCTATAATAAAATGTACCTGCCTGTCAAATTCGCTGATATGTGCATTCTGCACAGCCTCATGGGCCCGGAAAAACAATTCTCCGGTCTTGTGGGAAACCAGTTTATTCCGGATATCATATTTATCCTTAAAATAGAGGTAAAAAGTCCCTTTGGCAACCCCGGCCTGATCTACAATATCTGAAATTGTAGTTTTGGTAAGTCCCTTCGTCGTAAAAAGTTCAAAGGCAGTGTTGAAAAGAGCATCTTTTTTCTTCTTTTTATTCAGCTCCAGTTTTCCCATTTCAGATTCATTCCTTCCTCTATTGTATACATAACATTTTAACCGAATCAGGTAAGTCCCGCTGCGGAGTTTGCGAAAAGCAATAAGCGTCTTACTGTTCACAGCAACATAAGCTTACTTTGTAATTATATTGTGATCATATATAATTACCATTTTAAACAAAAATGACTGAAAGTCAATATTACATTTTTGTTCTGGAAAAATTTAGACAAATTGTGAAGAATGATTATTGACTGAAAGTCATTTTTGTTATATAACATTCCATGAAATAAAAAATGACTGTTAGTCATAGAATGATCAAACAGTATCAATAATAAAGAAAGAAGAGGAGAAAAAGATGATTAAGGTAGGAAAGTGGATTGCAAAACACAAGATACTGATCATTATCATCGGAATTGCATTGCTGATCCCTTCATATCTCGGTATGGCGGCGACCAGAATCAACTACGATGTACTGAGTTATCTGCCGGATACCCTTGAGACAGTTGATGGACAGGACATTATGGTAGATCAGTTTGGGATGGGAGCCTTTTCCATGATAGTGGTGGAGGATATGGAACTGAAGGATGTAGCTGCTCTGAAAGAGAAAATCGAAGCAGTTGATCACGTGAAAAAAGTACTGTGGTATGACAGTGTCCTGGATGTTTCCGTTCCTGTAGAAATGCTTCCGAAGGATTTGAGAGAGGCATTTTTTAACGGAGATGCAACTATGATGATCGCGTTGTTTGATAATACAACATCATCAGAAACTTCCATGGAAGCTGTGACGCAGATTCGTAAGATTACTTCAAAGAACTGTTTTGTCAGTGGAATGACAGGCATTGTTACTGATATCAAACAGATCGCACTTAAGGAAATGCCGATTTACGTTGTGATTGCTTCCTGCCTTTCTCTGATAGTGTTGCTCCTTGCAATGGATTCTCTGGTAGTTCCGGTTTTGTTTTTGCTCTGCATTGGTGTTGCAGTCTTGTATAATCTTGGAAGTAATATTTTTCTTGGTCAGATTTCATACATCACTCAGGCACTGACAGCAGTCCTGCAGCTTGGTGTTACCATGGATTATTCCATTTTCCTGCTGAACAGTTATGAGGAGAATAAGAAGCGGTTTGAGGGTGATAAAGAGAGGGCTATGGCACATGCCATCAATGCAACCTTCAAATCTGTAATCGGAAGTTCTATTACAACAGTAGCCGGATTTATCGCACTTTGCTTTATGACCTTCTCACTTGGACGTGATATGGGTATCGTAATGGCCAAGGGAGTTGTTATCGGTGTTCTGTGTTGTGTTACTTTGCTCCCTGCTCTGGTGCTTACTTTTGACGGAGCCATTGAAAAAACAACACATAAGCCGCTGCTTCCAAGCTTTGATAAGGCATCTGCTTTTATTACAAAGCATTATAAAGTATGGCTGATCATTTTCCTGGTAATGCTTTTCCCGGCAATTCATGGAAATAACAATCTGAAGAATTACTACAATATTGACAAGTCACTTCCTTCCACGCTGGACAGTAATGTGGCAAATGCCAAACTTCAGGAAACCTTTGATATGAATAATGTTCATATGGTGTTATTAAAGAAAGGTCTGACATCAAAAGAAAAAACAGAAATGCTTGACCAGATCAAGGATGTTGATGGTGTAAAATGGGCACTTGGAATGGACTCTTTCGTAGGTGCGGCATTCCCGGATACCATGATCCCAAGTAATCTGAAGAAGATGCTGGAAAGCGATGAGTACGAGATGGAATTTATCTGTTCCAAATATAAAACAGCTACAGACGAGGTAAACAATCAGATTGATGAGATCCAGAAGATTGTAAAAGGATACAGTCCGGAATCCATGGTAATCGGAGAAGCACCTCTGACCAAGGATCTTCAGGATGTTACGGATGTGGATTTAAAGACTGTAAATACTATCTCTATCCTGGCAATTTTCATTATTATCATGGTTGTGTTTAAATCCATTTCGCTTCCGTTTATTCTGGTTGCAGTTATTGAGTTTGCGATTTTTGTCAATATGTCCGTTCCTTATTATCAGGGAAAGGAAGTGGTGTTCGTAGCAAGCATTGTTATCGGTTGTATCCAGCTGGGAGCTACTGTTGACTATGCAATCCTTATGACCAGCAGATACCAGAAAGAACGTGGTCTTGGAAAGAGTAAGAAAGAATCCATTGCCATCGCACATAAAACTTCCATGAAGTCAATTGTGATCAGTGGCTGCAGCTTCTTTGCGGCAACTTTCGGAGTTGGTCTTTATACACAGGTAGATATGATCGGAAGTATTACAAACCTGCTTTCACGTGGAGCTGTAATCAGTACACTGGTGGTATTGTTTATACTTCCGGCTATGTTTATGATATTTGATTCTCTCATCTGCCACACATCTATTGGATTTGCCAAGAAGAAACCGGCAAAAGAGAAGAAACAGTGATTCAGGATTTTTAAAAAGAAGCTTATTGTAAAGAGATAGAATAAAGGAGTAAGTTATTATGAACAGAAACAGAAAGAAAGCAGCTGCAGCAACGCTTGCAGCAGGAATGGCTGTAGTTCTCGGAGCAGGTACTGTAATGGCAGCTGCTTCAACAGGTGATAATGGATTGCAGAAAGAAGAAACCGTTTATGTAAATACAACTGCCGGAGGAGAAGTAACGGATGTCACAGTATCTGACTGGCTGAAAAATTCCGGAGACAGTTCCAATTCTGAGGTGAAAGATGCCTCTGATCTTCAGGATATAAAAAACGTAAAAGGTGATGAAACATTTACTCAGAACGGAAATGATCTGACCTGGAGTACTGATGGAAAGGATATTTATTATCAGGGAAAGACAGAGAAAAATCTCCCGGTTTCCGTAGGAATTAAATATTATATGGATGGAACTGAGGTTTCTCCGGAAGCTCTGGCAGGAAAGACAGGACATCTGAAAATGGAAGTGACATATACAAATACTTCTAAAACAACCAAAACAGTGAATGGCAAAAAGACTGATATTTATTCACCCTTTGTTATGGTGACAGGAATGATCCTTTCTACAGATAATTTCTCCAATATTACAGTAGATAACGGTAAGGTTATTTCTGACGGAAGCAGAAATGTTGTTGTCGGTTTTGGTATGCCGGGAATGAAAGAAAGTCTGGATATGTCTTCTGATATTGCAGATGAAGTGAATATCCCTGAAGGATTTACAGTGGAAGCAGATGTTACAGACTGTGAGATGAATTCTACATTTACCGTAGCACTTACAGATATTTTCAAAGATATTGATCTGAATGATGTGGATGGACTGGATGAGCTGAAGGATTCAATGAAAGATCTGACGGATGCAGCAGTAAAACTGGTAGACGGAACCAAAGATCTTTATGATGGAACTAATAAACTCAATGACAAATATAAAGAATTTTATGATGGAATCGGAACTCTGAAAAGTGGTGTCAGTGATCTGAATGACGGAGCAAAAGAACTGGATGACGGAGCAAAGGAATTAAGCAGCGGAGCACAGACACTGAATACAGGGGCACAGACTTTAAACAGTGGTGTTTCCTCTTATACAGCAGGGGCAGACACACTTTCAGATGGAATCAAACAATATACAGCAGGAGTAGATACACTGGACAGCAAGATGGCTGAATATGAGGCTGGAATGAAATCTCTTTCCGATGGTGTAAATGCATATGTTGCAGGCGGCAATCAGCTTGCAGGCGGTGTGCAGAGTTATGTAACAGGAACAACTACTCTGACAGACGGAATGCAGCAGTATATTGCAGGAGTTAATCAGCTTGCAGGCGGTGTGGGTCAGTATGCTGGTGGTATCAAGAGTTTAGTGAATGGGATTGGTCAGGTTGTTCCGGGAATTGATACTGCTGTAAATGGAATCCAGACTGCTGTAGAAAAAATGACAGCTCTTTCATCTAAGATCGATGCAAATCAGATTGCTAATTTCAGTGACAGCATGACGGCTTATACAACAGGCGTTTCTGATTACACTTCTGCAGTTGGCCAGTATATTGAAAGTGTAGAACAGCTTGCATCAGGACTGAGCCAGCTTGAGAGCTCACTTGAAAACATGGGAGCTTCCACAGCTTCAGAAATAGAAGAAAGTGCAAATGCAATGTCCGGACAGTTAAATGACAGTGCTGAAACCATGAACAGTCAGGCAGATGCAATTGAATCCTGGATCAGTGATTCCGCAGAGGCTTCTGTAGATGCATCTTCTGTAGATGCAGGAGTTGCAGCAGTCAGCAGTCAGCTGGAAGCAGCAGAATCTGCTTTGTATAATATTGATACCAGCAATATGGATGATGAAACAGCAGCTGCTGTAGAAGCTGCGATTGATGGTGCGTTAGGTTCTATTCAGGCAGCTGAGGACAGTGCATCTAATATTGATACATCCACAATTACAGCCTCCGCACCTGATACGTCACCATTGCAGTCAGCAGCAGACGCTTTAAGGGCATCTGCGTCTAGTGCAGAATCAACAGCAGATGCACAGGAAGAGGCAGTCAACAGCAGTGTTGAACAGATGAAACAGCAATTACAGGCATTAACTCAGGGAATGCAGACAGTGCAGGAGACTGTATCACAGTTAAATGAAGGTGCAAAAGAGCTTACTTCTAATGATGGCACATTAAAAGCAAGTGGAACCCAGCTTGCTCAGTCAGGAACCCAGATTGCTACAGCAGTAAATCAGATGAGTACATTATTTACCGGACTTGGACAGCAGCTTCCGGAAATGCTGCAGGGAATCGATCAGCTGAAAGCAGGCTCTGATCAGCTGACTACTGCAAATAAATCTCTCCAGAGTGGATATGAAAGCCTTGCAAAAGCAAGCACAGAACAGATGATTTCCGGCGCAGACACACTGCTTAGTTCCGGAAAGACACTGACAGATGGAATTGCACAGCTTCAGGGCGAAAATAATGTTAATGCACAGACACTGTTAAAAGGAGCCAAGACTCTTAAGAGCGCAAGAAAGAGCCTGACCAGTGGTATGTCTCAGATCAATTCTGCAACAGGTCAGATTACAAGTGGCGTGGAAACTCTGGCATCTAACAGTGGAACACTGTACAGCGGAGCAGATCAGCTTTCTTCGAACAGTTCTACATTAAACAGCGGAGCATCTAAGCTTGCATCAGGAACCCAGACACTTGTATCCGGAGCACAGACCCTTGCATCAGGAACAGGCAGCCTTGTATCAGGCACTCAGACATTAATGGATGGTGCGGATAAGCTTTCTGATGGCAGTGATCAGCTTAAAGATGGTATCAGCGATCTGAATGACGGAGCAAAAGAACTGAACAAAGGACAGAAGAAATTCTATAAAGAAGGTATTAAGAAACTGGATGATACAGTAAACGGAGATCTTCAGGATATTCTTGACAGATTTGAGGTAATCCAGTCTGACGATGTAATGTACACAACATTCACAGACAGATCCGGCGATATGGACGGAAATGTTAAATTTATTTTCGAATCTGACCCGATTGAAATCAGTGATGATGAGAAATAGATATCATAAACTTGAGACATACAGAATAAGGGAAAGATGAACAGCCAGACTTATCTAAAATGGGGCGGATGCAATCAGGCAACTGCCCCATTGCTTATGAAAAAGCTTTCTGTTATAATAAAAAAGTCAGATGGGAATTTTAGAAAACAAGAAAGCATCAGGTGATTAAATGGAAAATACAAAATCACAAAAAAAGTCGTATTCAACAGCATCTTCCAAGAGCAGGGCGCGTCGAAAAACAAAAACAGATTATTATGATTACAGTCTGGTAGCAGTTATTGTACTGCTGACCTGTTTTGGGCTTATCATGCTGTACAGTACAAGCTCCTATATGGCTCAGATAAATTACGGAAGCGACATGTATTTTTTTAAAAAACAGGCCATCATCAGCGTGGCATGTATTATCATGGCGCTGATCATTTCCAGGCTCAATTATCGGATACTGAACCGTTTTAGCACAGCTTTGTATGTAGCGGCACTGGTGTTGATGGCACTGGTAAAAACACCGCTGGGGCAGTCTTCTCATGGTGCCCAGAGATGGCTGAATCTTGGACCGGTTCAGTTCCAGCCGGCAGAGCTTGCCAAGATAGCAGTTATTGTCTGCCTCCCATATATGATCGTGCATATGGGAAAGAAAGTCCGTACCTTAAAGGGCTGTATGGTTCTTGCTGTTGTGGGAGGCGGACTGGCACTGGCTGCATATGTATTTACGGACAATCTGAGTACAGCAATTATTATTTTCTGTATTACTGCAGGACTGATTTTTGTGTCTCACCCGGATATTAAGATTTTTATTATTATTGCAGGTGTTGTTATTGCGCTGGCAGTGATCGGAGTCATTTTTCTGAATGCAACAGTGAGTGTTGATGGAAGTGGAAGCTTTCGTCTGAGACGAATCATGGTATGGCTTCATCCGGAAGAATATGCGGACAGTTGGGGGTATCAGACAATTCAGGCATTGTATGCGATTGGCTCGGGAGGATTTTTTGGCAGAGGACTTGGAAACAGTATTCAGAAGCTGGGAAGTGTACCTGAGGCACAGAATGACATGATTTTTTCAATTATCTGTGAAGAACTGGGGATTTTTGGAGGTCTTATCGTGCTGATGCTTTATGCATATCTGTTATACAGGCTGTTTGTTATTGCACAGAATGCACCGGATATGTTTGGCTCACTTATGGTCAGTGGAATTTTTATTCACATAGCATTGCAGGTTATTCTTAATATTGCGGTTGTTGTAAATCTTATGCCGAATACAGGTGTCACTCTTCCGTTTATCAGTTATGGAGGTACGTCGATCGTATTCCTTATGGCAGAGATGGGACTTGCGCTGAGTGTGGCAAGGCAGATTAAATTTGAGGAATAAAAAATGTAATAAAATAGTGCTTGACAAACAGGAGGGAAGAATATATACTTTGAACATCAAAGTAATCAATCCCGATAAAACCAAATCTGAATAAATGAGACGTATTTACTGGTCTGACGGATGATAAGGTTGAAAACAAGAAAAAGCAGAATCATCATCTGCTTAACAAAAATAATAAAAAACAAGTGATAACCGGAGCAGGAAAAAGAGAAGCATTCCGGGGCTTGAATTAAAGGAGAAGAGAAAATTATGTTAGAAAAAATGAGTGAAATGATCGCAGAGCAGTTAAATTGTGATGCAGCAGGAATTACTGCTGAAACTTCTTTCAAGGATGATCTTGGTGCAGATTCACTTGACCTGTTTGAGCTGGTTATGGCTCTGGAAGATGAATACAATATTGAGATCCCGGCTGAAGATCTTACAGATTTAACAACAGTCGGAGCTGTTATGGATTATCTGAAAAACAAAGGCGTAGAGGCTTAATCATATAGAAATGACAAATAACTCCTTGGAGCCAGAGATGGCTTCGGGGAGAATTTTTTGACATTATAATTTGAATATCAAAATATTTTAAACTAAAATAATTTGCAATCAGAAACAAATTGTTATCATCTGATATAAACATAAAAATAAAGGAAAGGAAAATGATATGTCTAAAATTGCATTTGTATTTCCGGGACAGGGTGCACAGTATACAGGAATGGCGAAAGATTTTTATGAAAAATATGCTGTAAGTCGCGAAGTATTTGAAAGCGCATCAAAAGCATCCGGACTTGATGTGAAAGCTTTATGCTTTGAAGAGAATGACAGATTAAATATTACAGAATATACACAGATTGCCATGCTGACAGCAGAAATTGCAATCTTAAGAGCTGTAGAGGAAGCCGGAATCAGGTCTCAGGTAAATGCTGGACTGAGCCTTGGAGAATACGGAGCACTGGTGGCCTCCGGTGTTATGAAGGAAGAGGATGCATTTACTGTAGTGCGAAAAAGAGGAATTTTTATGCAGGAGGCATATCCTACAGGTGGTGCAATGTCCGCTGTTCTTGGAACAGATGCAGAGCTGATCGAAAAAATCTGCAATGAGACACAGGGAATTGTATCCATTGCAAATTATAACTGTCCGGGACAGATTGTGATCACAGGCGAGGAGACAGCAGTTGCAGCAGCAGGGGAGGCATTAAAGGCAGCAGGCGCCAGACGTGTGATTCCTCTTAAAGTCAGTGGCCCATTTCACTGTGAGCTTCTCAAAGGCGCAGGGGAAAAACTGGGACAGGAACTTGAGAAGGTAGAAATCCAGTCATTTACAGTACCTTATGTGACAAATGTAACTGCACAGTATGTGACAGGACCGGAGCAGGTAAAGGAATTGCTTGTCAGTCAGGTTTCATCCTCTGTGCGCTGGCAGCAGTGTGTAGAACAGATGATTGATGATGGTGTAGATACTTTTATTGAGATTGGACCAGGAAAAACTCTGACAGGATTTCTCAAAAAGATCAACAGAAATGTAAAAGCATTACATGTTGAGAAAACAGAAGATCTGGATGAAGTGAGAAAGGAGTGTCTGTAAAATGCTGAAAAATAAAATTGCCCTGGTTACAGGTGCAGGACGTGGAATCGGACGAGCCATTGCTATTGCTCTTGCAAAGGAAGGTGCAGAGGTGGTTATCAATTACAATGGTTCTGAAGAGAGAGCGAAGGAAGTAAAACAGACCATCGAAGAAAACGGTGGAAAAGCTTCCATATATAAATGCAATGTCAGTGATTTCACAGCCTGTGAAGCAATGATTAAAGATATAGTTAAAGAATACGGACACCTTGATATTCTGGTTAATAATGCAGGAATTACCAAAGATGGTCTGATCATGAAAATGAAAGAAGAGGATTTCGATTCTGTACTTAATGTAAACCTGAAAGGTACATTCAATACAATCCGTCACAGTGCCCGTCAGATGCTGAAACAGAGAAGTGGAAAGATTATCAATATTTCTTCTGTTTCCGGAATCCTCGGAAATGTGGGCCAGGCAAATTATGCTGCATCCAAAGCAGGTGTGATCGGTCTGACAAAAACAATGGCAAGAGAGCTGGGCAGCCGGGGAATTACGGTAAATGCCATTGCACCCGGATTTGTAGACACAGAGATGACAGGAGTACTCTCAGAAGAAATCAGGGAAAATGCATGTAAGCAGATTATCCTGGGACGTTTCGGAAAGCCTGAGGATATTGCAAATACAGCAGTATTTCTGGCATCAGACAAAGCAGACTATATTACAGGACAGGTCATCAGCGTAGATGGCGGTATGAACGTATAAATAAGGAGAACAAAATGAGAAGAGTTGTAATTACAGGTATGGGAGCAATCACTCCGGTAGGCCTTAGTGTAGAAGAATTCTGGAACAGCGTAAAAGAAGGAAAAACAAACTTTGCAGAAGTAACACGTTTTGATTCCACAAATTACAGAGCGCATATGGCAGCAGAGATCAACAATTTTAATCCAAAGGATTATATGGATTTCAAATCTGCAAAACGTATGGAGCTTTTCAGCCAGTATGCGGTAGCAGCAGCAAAAGAAGCTATTGAGCAGTCCGGACTGGATATGACAAAAGAAGATTCCTTCCGTGTAGGCTGTAGCGTGGGAAGCGGTATCGGAAGTATGCAGGTGGTAGAGAAATCCTGCGAAATTCTCAACACAAAGGGACCAGGAAGACTGAATCCTCTGATGATTCCTCTTCTGATCTCCAATATGGCATCCGGAAATGTTTCCATTCAGTTTGGACTCCGCGGAAAGAACATTAATGTTGTAACTGCCTGTGCAACAGGAACCCACAGCATTGGAGAAGCATACCGTACTATTCAGTGCTCTGATGCAGATGTTATGGTTGCAGGTGGAACGGAAGCAGCTATCACACCAACAGGCTTTGGTGGTTTTGCGGCACTGACAGCATTGACCTCATCCACAGATCCTGAGAGATGTTCCATCCCTTTTGACAAAGAAAGAAGCGGTTTTGTAATGGGTGAGGGTGCCGGCGTGGTAGTTCTGGAAGAACTGGAGCATGCCAAAGCACGTGGAGCGAAAATCCTTGGCGAGGTTGTCGGATATGGTGCAACAGGAGATGCTTATCACATTACATCCCCTGCAGAGGACGGTTCCGGTGCTGCCAAAGCTATGGAATGGGCTGTAAAAGAAGCAGGAATTTCCACAGATGATGTATGGTATGTAAACGCACATGGTACAAGCACACATCATAATGACTTATTTGAAACAATTGCCATTAAGAAAACATTTGGTGAACACGCAAAAGAAATGAAAATAAATTCTACAAAATCTATTACAGGACATCTTCTGGGAGCTGCCGGTGCAGTGGAAGTGATCACCTGTGTAAAAGAACTTCAGGAAGGCCTGATCCATCAGACTGTTGGTTATAAGGTGCCGGATGAACAGTGTGACCTGGATTATGTAGGAAACGGTAATGTAAAGATGGATATCAAATATGCACTTACCAATTCTCTTGGCTTTGGCGGACATAACGCATCCTTACTTATTAAAAAGTACGAAGACTGATCACGCAGATAATAAATGGTATGGTGATTTTGAAAACAATATACGACAGTGATCTTATAATATAGCTATTTCAGCAGGAGGAAATAAATGGAACTGGCAAATATATTAGAACTGATCCACGCAGTCAGCGATTCAGATCTCACAGAATTTAACCTGCAGGACGATACCTTAAATATTTCCATGTCAAAAGAGAAAACAATTGTACAGCAGATGGCAGTCAATACTGATCCGGCAGATGCTCAGCAGTATCAGCCGGTAGTGCAGCAGGCTGTACATGTAGAATCCGTCAATGCTGTTAACGATGAAGTACAGACAGGAAGTGTGGTAAAATCTCCTCTTGTAGGTACCTATTATGCAGCATCTTCTCCGGAAAATCCCCCCTTTGTAAAAGTAGGAGATAAAGTAAGCAAAGGTCAGGTCCTTGGCATTGTGGAAGCAATGAAGCTGATGAACGAGATTGAATCAGAATTTGATGGTACAGTAAAAGAAATCCTTGTAGAAAACGAGCAGATGGTAGAGTTCGGACAGCCGATGTTTGTGATAGAATAGAAGAAGGAGGTAAAAAACTATGAAACTTACAACAAAAGAAATCATGGAGATCATTCCCCACAGACACCCGTTCCTCCTGATTGATACTATTGAAGAACTGGTGCCGGGTGTGAAGGCAACAGGAAAGAAATGTGTTACCTATAATGAGCCGCATTTCGCAGGACACTTTCCACAGGAACCGGTTATGCCGGGAGTTCTGATCGTTGAAGCGCTTGCGCAGACAGGTGCAGTTGCAATTCTGAGTAAACCGGAAAATAAAGGAAAGATCGCATATTTTGCATCGATCAACAATGCAAAATTCAAGAACAAGGTAGTTCCCGGAGATACCCTTACTCTCGAAGTAGAGATCATTAAGGAAAAAGGTCCCATGGGAGTGGGAAAAGCAAAAGCAACAAACCAGGACGGTAAGGTAGCAGTGATCGCAGAGCTGACTTTTGCAGTAGGAGCATAACAGATGTTTAATAAAATTTTGATCGCCAATCGTGGTGAAATTGCAGTGAGGATCATCCGGGCATGTCGTGAGATGGGAATCCGCACAGTAGCCGTATACTCAGAAGCAGACAGAGATGCCCTGCATACCCAGCTTGCAGATGAAGCAGTATGCATCGGAAAGGCACAGTCATCAGACAGCTATCTGAACATGGAGCGAATCTTAAGTGCTACCATTGCCACAAAAGCAGAAGCAATCCACCCGGGATTCGGATTTCTCTCAGAGAACAGCCGTTTTGTGGAAATGTGTGAGAAATGTAATGTGGCATTTATTGGTCCTTCCGCAGAAGTAATTTCCAGAATGGGAAATAAATCTGAGGCGAAAAACACAATGCGGAAAGCTAAAGTCCCGGTAGTGCCCGGCACAAAGGAACCGGTCTACACAGTAGAGCAGGCTTTGGAAGCTGTAAAGGAAATCGGTTTTCCGGTCATGATCAAAGCATCAGCAGGCGGCGGTGGAAAAGGAATGCGTGTAGCCGGAAATGAACAGGAATTTGCCAAATTGTTTGAGACAGCACAGCAGGAGTCGGTCCATTCCTTCTCCGATAATACCATGTATCTGGAACGGTTTGTGGAGAATCCCAGACATGTTGAAGTGCAGATTCTTGCGGATAAATACGGAAATGTAGTTCATCTGGGAGAACGAGACTGCTCTGTTCAGAGACGTCACCAGAAAATGATCGAAGAGTCTCCATGTATCGCAATCTCTGATGATCTGAGAAAGAAAATGGGTGAGACAGCAGTACGGGCAGCAAAGGCAGCAGGCTATGAAAGTGCAGGAACCATAGAATTTCTTCTGGATCAGTCCGGAGAATTTTATTTCATGGAAATGAACACCAGAATCCAGGTAGAACATCCGGTAACAGAATTTGTGTCTGGTGTAGACCTGATCAAAGAGCAGATCTGCATTGCGGCAGGTGAACCGTTAAGCGTTCAGCAGAAAGACATAGAAATCCGCGGCCACGCCATGGAATGCAGAATCAATGCCGAGGATCCTGAGAGACATTTCATGCCATGCCCTGGTAAGATCACTGACTTACATCTTCCCGGTGGAAACGGAATCCGCGTGGATACAGCAGTTTATAATGACTACGCAATCCCGCCCTACTATGATTCTATGATTGCCAAGATCATTGTTTATGACAAAGACCGCCGCAGTGCCATTCGAAAGATGATCAGTGCACTTGGAGAAGTTGCCATCGAAGGAGTAAAAACTAACGTGGATTTTCTGTATGAACTTCTCAATCAGCCGGATTTTCAGGAAGGAAATATCACCACAGATTTCATTCCGCAGCATTATCCGGATCTGTAAAAGAAAACTGGTGCAAATATATTTTATAGTTCAGCAGAAATTACATATTTATTATTGAAAGGTAATTGATAAGCAAATCGATAAAATAATTTTTGACAGAATTAGTTTGATTAATAGTTATTAACGTTATTTTGTTGTCTGAAAGAACATCAAATTGGGTTACATAAAGGAGCAGGATTTTAATGGCAGACTTGAAGAGATTTTTTAAGAAAACAGTTTCAGAAGACCGGCATAAACAGGCCGCATCTGTTTCCGTACCTGAAGGCTTATGGATCAAATGTCCAAAGTGCGGAGAAATGGTTTACAGAGAAGACGTAATATCCAACGCCTATGTGTGCCCGAAATGCGGAGGATATTTCAGAATCAGTGCGAAACGCCGGATCAAAATGATCGCAGATAAAGGAAGTTTTAAAGAGTGGTTCACAGGAATTGACAACAGCAATCCACTGGACTATCCGGATTATCCGCAGAAAATTGAGGATCTGAGAGAAAAAACACACCTTGATGAGGCAATTCTCATCGGAGAAGCCACCATCGGAGGAATCCGTACAGTGATCGGAGCCATGGATACCAGATTTCTCATGGCTTCCATGGGATATGTGGTGGGAGAAAAGATCACCCGCTTATTTGAAGAAGCAACAAAACAGGGACTTCCGGTCATTCTGTTCTGTTGCTCCGGCGGTGCCAGAATGCAGGAAGGAATTGTATCACTGATGCAGATGGCAAAAACCTCCGCAGCCATTAAACGTCACTCCCAGGCAGGGCTTCTCTACACATCTGTGCTGACAGACCCGACTACCGGTGGCGTTACAGCAAGCTTTGCCATGCTTGGAGATATTATCCTTGCAGAACCAGGCTCACTGATCGGATTTGCCGGCCCGAGAGTCATTGAACAGACTATAGGTCAGAAACTGCCGGAGGGCTTCCAGAGACCGGAATTTCTTCTGGAACATGGATTTCTCGACGGAATTGTTGAACGAGGCTCTATGCGGGATGTTCTTTCGCTGACCCTGAAACTGCATGATACCAGAAAATGTTACGGAGAATTTCCACAGGAAACATCTGCCAGATCTTTCGATACTTTTGGCAAAAAGAAAAAGCAGAAGAAACAAAAAAATCTCACAGCCTGGGACAGAGTCCAGATTGCCAGAAGCAGTGACCGTCCGTCAGCAGCGGAATATATTGATGCCATTTTTGATGATTTCATGGAATTTCATGGTGACAGAGGTGTCAGAGACGACAATGCCATCATCGGCGGCATTGCTACACTGGACGGACAGCCCGTTACAGTAATCGGAATCCGTAAAGGGCATACTACAAAAGAAAACATCAGATGTAACTTCGGAATGCCATCACCGGAAGGGTACAAAAAGGCTCTTCGACTGATGAAACAGGCAGAGAAATTCGGACGTGCAGTCATTGCATTTGTAGACACTCCGGGGGCATTCTGTGGACTGGAAGCAGAAGAACGGGGACAGGGCGAAGCCATTGCAAGGAATCTTCTGGAAATGTCCGATTTGAAGGTGCCGGTTCTTTCGGTTGTAATTGGTGAAGGCGGCAGTGGCGGTGCACTTGCACTTGCAGTTGGCAATGAAGTCTGGATGATGGAAAATGCAACCTACACCATCCTTTCACCGGAAGGCTTTGCATCCATTCTCTGGAAAGACAGCAGAAAGGCACCGGAAGCTGCGGAGGTCATGAAAGTAACGGCGGCTCATCTGAAAGAACTGGGAATCATTGAACGGATCATACCGGAGGAATATCCTGCAAGTGAGGAGAGTTTGCCGGAAATTGCAGAATATATGAAGATCAGAATGAAGCAGTTCCTGGAGAAACAGACTGGTAAAAGTGGACTGCAGATTGCACAGGAACGGTATGAGAGGTTTCGTAAGATGTAGCACGATGTTAAAAGGGACGCGCAGAAAAATATTTTATTTGGAGTGCGGTTTCGGGGTCTAAGATATTCTAAGCTCTCAGAAATCTGCTAAAGGCATGAGCCGTCTTGTCAAACTCGCTCCGTTGCAAACTTCGCTCAGACAGTGATGCAGCCGGCTCATAACGCAGATTTCTGAGAACTAAGAATATCTAAGACCCCTGCAAATGCACTCCAAATAAAATATTTTTCTGCGCTGTTTTGTTGCATGTTGTTATGCGTTTTCTTAGGGTTTCTATAGTTATATTGTACAGTAGATATATTATTTTGGTTAATTATTCTGCGAAGTCAGGAGTGGTGCTTTCTTTACTGTTGTACGGTAAATATGTTATATAGCCAATAGTCAGCATGGGAAGCGATAGTGTCCGGGGGTGAATTTGAGGGTTCATTGTAGTTCTTGGCATTTGGGAAGACGCGTTATGAGCCAATCGTTTCACTGTCTGAGCGAAGTCGGAGACGTAGCGAGTTTGAGAGAGTGGCTCGTGATTTTAGCGGCTTCCCAAATGCCTAGAAATACAATGGTTCCGAAACTGAGCCCCCGGATACTATCGCTTCCCATGCGTCCCTATTCAAAAAACATTAAAATTTTCCTCCATCCCGACTTGAAATAAGAAAGCCTCTGACGTATAATAAACCCGAAAGTAGAAAGGCGCTGCTTTTAAGCAGGGTCTTTTTTTACAGATTTTGAATATATAAAAAATTCAGGAGTGAAAAAAGTTATGACCAAGATCAGAACAAGATTTGCACCAAGCCCTACAGGCAGAATGCATGTTGGAAATTTAAGAACAGCATTATATGCATACCTTATTACAAAACATGAAGGCGGAGATTTCATCCTCCGTATTGAAGATACAGACCAGGAACGTTACGTAGAAGGCGCTGTAGATATTATCTACCGTACTCTTGCAAAAACAGGACTTCTCCATGATGAAGGTCCGGACAAGGACAAAGGCTTTGGACCGTATGTTCAGAGCGAGCGTCAGGCACAGGGGATCTATCTGAAATATGCACAGCAGTTAGTAGAACAGGGTGATGCATACTACTGTTTCTGTAAGAAGGAAGAACTGGAAGGTATGAAACGTGTTGTGGCAGGAAAAGAGATTTCCATTTATGACAAACGCTGCCTTAAACTTTCCAAAGAAGAAGTACAGCGTCGTCTTGATGCAGGAGAACCACACGTAATCCGTTTCAATATGCCAACAGAGGGAACTACAACATTCCATGATGTAATCTACGGAGATATCACAGTAAACAATGAGGAACTGGAAGATCTGATCCTGATCAAATCTGATGGATACCCAACTTATAACTTTGCAAACGTAATCGATGACCATTTAATGGAGATCACACACGTAGTAAGAGGTAACGAGTATCTTTCCTCAGCTCCGAAATACAACCGTATCTACGAAGCTTTCGGATGGGATATCCCGGTTTATGTACATTGTCCGCTGATCACAGATGAGACACACCAGAAGCTTTCCAAACGTTGTGGACATTCCTCTTATGAAGACCTGCTTGATCAGGGATTCGTTTCAGAAGCGATCATCAACTATGTGGCACTTCTCGGATGGAGTCCTTCTGACAACAGAGAGATCTTTACACTGGATGAACTGGTACAGGCATTTGATTATCACCATATCAATAAATCTCCGGCAGTATTTGATATTGCGAAACTTCGTTGGATGAATGGTGAGTATATCAAGAAAATGGATGCGGATGAATTCTATGAGAGAGCACTTCCGTATATGAAAGAAGTTCTGAAGAAAGACTACAACTTCAAGAAGATTGCAGGAATGGTACAGACCAGAATCGAAACATTCCCTGACATTCCGGCTCTGATCGACTTCTTTGAGGAAGTACCGGAATATGATTCCGCCATGTACTGCCATAAGAAAATGAAGACAAATGAAGAAACTTCTCTTACAGTATTAAAAGAAGTACTTCCGGTTCTGGAAGAACAGGAAGATTATACAAATGATCCGTTATTTGAAACATTAAGTGCATTTGTAAAAGAGCATGGTTATAAGAATGGATATGTAATGTGGCCTCTGCGTACTGCTGTTTCCGGCAAGCAGATGACGCCGGCCGGTGCTACTGAGATCATGGAGATCATCGGTAAAGATGAGACAATCAAACGAGTAAAGGCAGCTATTGAGAAATTAAGCAAATAAATATGAAGAGAAATCCATCTCAACTTCGGGCAATCACTCACCTGTCAGGACCTATGATGGTCCTGGCAGGTCCCGGCTCGGGGAAAACTTCCGTTATTGTGGAGAGAACTGCATACATGATCAATGAGGGGAAGATACCGGCTTCTTCTATTTTGGTTGTAACTTTTTCCAGAGCAGCGGCAACAGAGATGAAAGAACGGTTTTTGAAATTCGTGGGACAGAACAGAAGCGAAGTGACTTTTGGAACTTTCCACGGAATTTTTTATGGGATTTTGAAAGCGGCCTATCATCTGAGTGCGGCCAATATTCTTTCTGAGGAAGAAAAATTCAGTATTCTACGTGAGATGACTGAGAAATATGGACAGGAAATGGCTCAGGAGGGAGATTTCATTGAAGAAGTTGCCAAGGAAATCAGTGTTGTAAAGGGGAACTGTATTTCTCCGGAGCATTATTATGCATCCTGTTGCTCGGATGAGATATTCAGGGACATTTTTCATGGCTATAAGCAGGCTCTGAAGGCGAAACGCAAGCTGGATTTTGATGATATGATCCTCTGTTGTTATGAACTTTTTTCTCAGAGACAGGATATCCTGAATGCATGGAGAAGAAAATTTGTCTACATTCTGGTGGATGAGTTTCAGGATATCAACAGCTTACAATACAAGATTTTGCAGATGTTGGCGGCACCTGTCAATAACCTGTTTATTGTAGGGGATGATGACCAGTCCATCTATCATTTCCGGGGCGCAAGACCAGAGATTATGTTAAATTTTACAAAGGATTATCCGAAGGCAGAGACAGTCCTTCTGAATGTGAATTACCGGTGCAGTAAGAATATCCTGCGTACAGCCATGGAAGTAATCGGATGTAATACCAGACGTTTCAAAAAGCAGTTGGATACTCCAAATGAAGAAGGGATGCCTGTGACGTGCAAGGAATTTGATAATCCAAGAGAAGAGTATATGTGCGTGGTGGCAGCACTGAAAAAAAGAATGGAGCGCGGCGAGGAGCTGCTAAATACGGCAATCCTGCTTCGTACAAATCAGGAATCGGAAGGTCTGATCAATGTGCTGATGGAATATCAGGTTCCTTTTACAATGAAAGAACAGCTTCCCAATCTTTTCCGCCACTGGATCTGCCGGGCGCTTCTGGCTTATCTTGAAATGGCAGCAGGAGACAGGAGCAGGAAGAATTTTCTGGAGATCATGAACCGGCCAAATCGCTATATTTCCAGAGAAGCGTTGAACAATTCACAGATTAATTTTAATGAACTTCGGGAATATTATAAAGACAAAGACTGGATGTGCGACAGGATTACCACACTGGAAACGCATCTGAGGATTCTTGGTACTCTTTCCCCTTTTGCTGCGATTAATTTTATCAGAAAAGGAATGGGATTCGAAGAATACTTGCGTGAATATGCACAGTATCGTAAAATAAAACCAGAGGAACTGCTTGAGACCCTGGACCGAATCCATGAGAGTGCAAAAGGCATGAAAACCCTGGCGAAGTGGCAGGCTTACATAGAAGAATATACGAAGCGCCTGAATGAACAGGCAAGGAAACAGCAGGATAAAAAAGAAGGAGTGACTATATCCACACTCCATGCGGTAAAAGGTTTGGAATATGATATTGTGTATATTCTGAATGTTAATGAAGGAAGCATTCCATATCGCAAGGCGGTTTTGGCAGAAGCAGTGGAAGAAGAACGAAGATTGTTTTATGTAGGGATGACCAGGGCGAAAAAGAAGCTGGTGCTTGCCTATGTGAAACGCCAGTATGAGAAGGAACGGGAGCCTTCCCGGTTTCTTGAGGAGACAGGCCTATGAATAAAGGAATTATTTACTGTACAAAAATACGGGAAGAATATGAAGGCGCACATATGGAGCATATGATCGCAGAGAAACTTCTGGAAATCGCACTGAAAAAAGAATATGGAATCAATCTGTACAATGAACCCAGAGCAGAGGGAGAACATGGAAAACCATTCCTTTCCTATCGTCCGTCCCTGCATTATAATATCAGTCATTCCGGAAAATATGTGGTATGTATTCTGGCTGATCAGGAGGTTGGAATTGATGTGCAGATTCATTGCAGAGCCAATTATGAAAGAATGCTCAGACGTATGGTACCCCGGGAACAGTATCTCGAAATTCTCTCAGATATAAATGTGGAAAAGAAATTTTTTGAACAGTGGGTACTGAGGGAAGCTTATATCAAATGGACCGGTGAGGGGCTTTCCAGAGACATGAGGACTATATCCATGGATGAAGGCAGTCATATGCTGCTTGATATGGAAGACGGTTACAGTGGAGCAGTATGGGCAATGAATCCCATGGAAATCAACTGGAAATATGAAGACATCATACTTGGGTAAGACATGAACAGACAAACGAAGAAAGAAATCCGGAGACTGGCAGTGAAGATTCTTGTAGCAGTACTGGCACTTGGACTGGCTTTCTGGGGATATGCTTTCGTATACAGGGGTAAGACGGAACCTCCTGCAAAATATCCGGTAACCAACCAGGATGCTGCAGTGTATTCATTACGTGGACAGATACAGATGCTGTCGCAGCAGGAGGAGTTAAATACCTTTGCCTTTGAGGGCAGAAAAAAAGAAAAAGAGTACGGAACTTATATTATTCCCGGACTGAGATATACAAGAACATTCCTGAATGCAGAGGGTACAAAACAGGCGGTATGTACTTCCATGACTCCTCAGGGACTTGCAGTGACCGATGAGTATGTACTTGTAAGTGCCTATTGTCATACGGAAAAACATAACTCTGTTATTTATGTGATCAACAAAGAAACTCACAGATTTATCAAAGAGGTAGTCCTGCCAGGTCTGCCTCATGTAGGCGGACTTGCCTATGATCAGGAACATGATATGCTGTGGTATTCTTCAAATACCAATGGAATCGCGCAGGCGATCAGCATTAAGATGGATGTGCTGCGTGACTATAATTATGCGGATAACCATATGCCTGTGCAGGTAAATCAGACATGTAGTCTTTATGGAATCGTGAGAGATTCTTTTATGACTTTCTATAAGGGGTGCCTGTATGTAGGATGTTTTAACAAATATACAGAAAGCACCATCGCGAGATATGCGGTGGATTCAAAAGGTGATCTGGTGAATACTTTTAATGAGGAACTTGGCATGATGTTTGAAATGGCGGTTCCGCTGGATTATTCTACAATATCAGAACAGGCACAGGGAATGGCTTTTTATAACGATAAGCTGTTGTTGTCTCATTCTTTTGGTATTCTGCCATCCAGGATTGTTTTTTATGAACAGTCGGATAAACGTCTGTATGTCAATGAAAATTCTGCAAGATCATACAGAATGCCTGAGATGATCGAGCAGATTGTTGTAGAAGGGGATGAACTTTACGTACTCTTTGAATCAGGAGCTTATGCGTACAGGGGGTATGCAGGAAATGTGGTAGACCGGGTTCTGAAGCTGAATCTGATAAAAATGGAAGAGTCTTATCAGGAAGAGTACTAAAATCGGTTTGTCCACATATATTAAGTGTAAAGAGGTGAGACATATAGAAGCGCAGCAGATTGAAAACCTGTTTGCCGGAAATATCCGGAATCTTTTAATGGATGCGAAGCTGGATTATGATAAATTATATGAGATACGCCTTCGTGTAGGGCGTCCGTTGTTTTTAACTTATGACGGAGGAGAGTGTTTTCTGCGAAAACCGGGTCAGGAACAGTATCTGGTGACAACGGAAGATCTGAAAGAAACACTGGAATATGTCACAGGATATTCCCTGTATGCTTATGAGGATGAGATCAGACAGGGATTTATCAGTGTTCAGGGTGGTCACAGAGTAGGTGTGACCGGAAAGGTAGTGCTGGATCGGGGCTGGATCATGGGAATGAAATATATTTCCTGCATCAATGTCCGTCTGGCACATGAGATTCAGGGATGTGCGGATAAGGTGATGCCTTATATCCGTACAGAGAAATGGGTTGCAAATACATTGATCATTTCACCGCCAAGGTGTGGAAAGACTACGCTGCTCAGAGATATTATCAGGCAGCTCAGTAATGGATGGGCCAATACCCAGGGTCTGACAATAGGTGTGGTGGACGAGAGAAGTGAGCTGGCAGGCTGTTATCAGGGAATTCCTCAGAATGATCTGGGAATGCGTACAGATGTGCTGGACTGCTGTCCGAAATCAGAAGGTATGCAGATGCTGGTCCGTTCCATGTCACCGGATGTGGTTGCAGTGGATGAGTTAGGCTGTGAAGAGGATTTCAAGGCAGTTGACTCAGTGATCCACTGCGGATGTAAGCTGATCGCAACTGCACATGGAAGCTGTCTGGAGGATGTTCTGGATCAGCCATTTTTTTATAAGCTTATGGGTGAGAAAGTATTTGAACGTTATATTATCCTGGACAAAAATGCTCAGGCGGGATGTCTGAAAGCTGTATTAGATGAAAATGGAAAAGTATGCTTAGAACAGTAGGATTATGTGTAATTGTAATTTCCGGTATCGGTTGCGGTTTTGCCATGAGCAATGAACTTGGCAGACGCAAAAAGATGATGGAAATGATCTTACGGATGATCATCCTCCTAAGAGGAGAAATACGTTATGGAAATAAATCTCTGTACGATGCCTTTACAGGTGCTTCCGGGAAACTGGAAGGGAAGTACAGAGAATTTTTTATACTTACGGCACAGAAAATGAAAGAAAAAACAGGGGATTCCTTTGGGACAATCTTCAGAGAATCGGCCGGAAAGTGTCTGGATCTGGATTGTCTTTCGCAGGAAGAGAGAGACAGATTTTATTCACTGGGAGATCAGCTTGGTTATCTTGGACTGGATATGCAGCTAAAACAGATGGATCTGATGGAAAAGGAAACAGAATATGCGATCAGGGAACTCAGGAAAGATTTTTGTGAAAAAAGAAAATTATACCGCAGTATGGGAATACTGGGTGGAATATTTGTGGCTGTGTTTTTTTGGTGAGCATGTATTTATAATCTGTTTCTTTACTGTGTAGATTACTGTTTTGCTATATCTGGCAGCAGAAGCCGGAAAGGAGAGACTGTGGAGGTAAGTCTTATTTTTAAAATCGCTGCAGTAGGGATTCTGGTTTCTGTTCTCTGCCAGATCCTAAAACACAGTGGAAGGGATGAACAGGCATTTCTGGTAAGCCTGGCGGGGCTTCTGATGGTGCTGTTCTGGATTGTTCCATATATTTATGAACTGTTTGAAAGTATTCAGCAGTTGTTTGTGCTGTGATTTCAAATCAACTGTTATGGCAGTTGACAGAACAGAAAGAGGTTTGAATGGCATGGATATTGTGAAAGTTTCAATCATGGGTATCTGCGGAATGATGCTTGGTTTTATTCTAAAAGAAACCAGACCGGAATTTGCTGCACTTGTGACCATGATGACGGGTTTTCTGATTCTTGGTCTTGCAGCAGGAAAAGTTTCTTATCTGTTTGAAACCATGAACAGGCTGAGAGAAAGCTTCCCCATAGACAGCAGTTATCTCACAGTTCTGGTTAAGATTATCGGGATTACATATATCGGACAGTTTTCATCTGCAATCTGCAAAGATGCCGGATATCAGATGATCGGAACACAGATCGACCTGTTCTGTAAACTGTCTGTGATGGTTCTGAGTATGCCAGTACTGCTGGCAATTCTGGATACGATTTCGGAGTTTATGATATGAGGCAGAATAAAGAGAAAAGTATCAGGAAACAGGCAGATCTGTGGAAAGGTTACTGGTGTATACTGGCATGTATACTTTTGGTGGGAAGAGTGTCATATCTTACATTCTTTCAGAATCATATAGTATCCGTATATGCCGCTGCGCAGACAGAACAGAAAGAAGATTCTTCAGTACAGATCCTGCAGGAGAATCTAATGGAAGAGATACAGATTGATGATGTGCAGAAAATGTTGGATGAGATCATGGATGACCATGTTTTTTCTGTCAGAGAAGCACTGATGAATATCATAAACGGGGAGGAGCCTGTTTCAAAAGAGACTGTACGGAGCTTTTTGTACAGTCTCTTTTTTTCGGATATAGAGAATGAAAAAGGATTAATACTGAAACTTTTACTTGTGATTTTTATTGCAGCGGTGCTGGCGGAGTTTGCTGAGGTTTTCGGAAACGGACAGGCTGGCAGTATCAGCTTTTATATTGTCTATCTTGCGCTGTTTACAATGCTTATGGAGAATTTCTCAAGGCTTGGAAGTACGCTTACAAACTGGCTTCTTGGACTGACGGATTTCATGAAAGTTCTGTCTCCGGCTTATTTTATGACAGTGGCTGCATCAACCGGATCATCAACGGCTGCTGCATTTTATGAAGGGATTTTGCTGATGATCTGGGCGGTTCAGTGGCTTCTTGCAAATCTGTTTCTGCCTGCTGTAAACCTGAGTTTGCTTCTGAAAATGGTTAATTATTTGTCAAAAGAGGAGATGCTTACAAAAATGGCAGAACTTTTGGAGGTAGCTGTAAACTGGGGGTTGAAAACTCTTCTGGGAGCTATTGTTGGTCTGCAGATTGTGCGGAATATGGTGAGCCCGGTGATGGATGCCATGAAGCGTTCTGCTGTTGGCAAGGCAGCGAGTGCGATTCCCGGCATTGGAAATGCAGTGACCGCTGTAACAGAATTAGTGCTGACCAGTGCAGTGATGGTGCGAAACAGTTTTGGCGCAGTAATCGTGATCCTTCTGTTGCTGATTGGAGCAGGACCGATTATCCATTATGGAAGTCTTTCTCTGGTTTATCGTTTTCTGGCTGCGATTGCACAGCCAATTTCTGACAAAAGAGTTGTGGGAGCCCTGAGTACAATGGGGGAGGGATGTGCAATGCTTTTAAAGCTTTTGCTGACAGCAGAAGTACTTTGCATGCTGACATTCCTGATAGTTGTAGTTTCTGTATCCTGATGAACTGACAGAAAGATTGCCGGAGGAAACATATGAAAGAAGAGCTGTATTTATGGATTCGGAATCTGGCAGTATTTTATATCTTTTTCACTGCGGTTCTGAATCTGATACCTGACCAGAAGTATGAGAAATATGTACGCTTTTTTATGGGCCTGCTGCTGATTTTTATGATGAGTACCCCGATATTTTCCATTCTTGGAAAAGGTTCGGAACTGACGGAAAGTTTTCTGGATAATTTTTCTGAAGAAAACAGAGAGAAAGAACTCCGGGAATTTCAGAATATTCAGAAAGTCTATCTGGAAAAAGGTTACGAACTGGAACTGGAACAGAAAATCCGGGAAACTCTGGAAAAAAGAGGCATAGAAGTATATAAGGTGAAAGTAAATATAGAAGGGGAGGAGACGCAGGCAAACCTTGTACTGAAGACAGAAATTTCTCAGGAGGAGAGAAAGGAGCTTAAAGATGTGCTGGTGGAAGAGTGGGGACTTAAAGAAAACAGAATTTGTATCCAGATTGTCCGAAATGAATCCGGCAAAATGGGGAATCCTGTTGCTCATCGGAGTACTTCTGGCAGTAGCGGCGATGCCTGTATCCAGTAAGCAGCAAAAGAAAAATACGGCAGGAGAGCAGAGTGAAGATATGCAAAAAAGTGTTCTGGAAGAGAAACTTGAAGCATTTCTTGAAAATACGGAAGGGGTGGGAAAGGTACAGGTTATCCTGATGACAGATGAGAAGAAAGACAGGCAGAGCTTCTATAATTCAGAAACCATACAGGTGACCGGTGTTCTGATTTCTGCGGAAGGCGGAGGAAATCCTGTAGTGGTCCAAAATATTCAGGAGGCGGTCATGGCATTATTTCAGGTGGATGCTCATAGAATTAGAATAATGAAAATGAAATGAGGAGATAAATGTGAAAAAAGTCATCGGAAAAAATCAGGTCATTATTACATCGCTGGCAATTCTGATTGCAGTGGCAGGATATCTGAACTTTGCGGATGTAGATCTTGGATTCAGGGATAAGGAGGCAAGTACGGACAGCAGCAGTATCCTTGAAGATGCAGGATATGATCTTACAGATGAAACTGCTCTTCTGGATGAAAATCAGGCAGATGGAGGTCTGACTGATAACAGTCTTACAGACAGTCAGGAAACGGATACTCCCGGGGAGGCTGTGTTTACGGGTTCTACAGGATTTGCCGCACAGGCAAAGATCAGCAGAGAACAGGTGCGCTCACAGAACAAGGCAGATCTGCAGGACATTATCAATAATGAAGAAATTGATGATGAAGAGAAGCAGGAGGCAATACATACGATGGTCTCGATGACAGACCTTTCAGAAAAAGAAGCGGCAGCAGAGCTTTTGCTGGAGGCGAAGGGCTTTAAGAATGTAGTTGTAAATCTTACCGGAGAAACTGCGGATGTTGTGATCCCTGAAGCAGAACTTTCTGATGCACAGAGAGCACAGATTGAAGATATTGTAAAAAGGAAAACAGGAATTGCGCCAGAAAATATTGTGATCACCCCACTGAAGGAGAGTGAAGATGCAGAAGATACAACACAGACAGATGAAACATCAGCAGATACTTCGTATGAGGAAGACAGCGAAACATCAGCACAGCCATATGAGGATACCGCAATCGATACAACTGATATTTATGACTGATATTTTGATATGAATATGCGAACATATATCTTGACAGAAAAGAGGTGCATATACTAGAATAGGAATGCTGTAAAAAAATAGAAAACGTAACTGATACCGGCTGTTGCCGGTGTTTTATGCAAACAATTATAAAAAAACGCAACAGGAGGCTGAACGTGTCTAAGTATACGAATGAAATAGAAAAAAGAAGAACATTTGCCATTATTTCCCATCCGGATGCAGGTAAAACTACACTGACTGAGAAATTCCTGCTGTATGGCGGAGCAATCAATCTTGCCGGAAGTGTTAAAGGTAAGGCAACAGCCCGCCATGCAGTGTCAGACTGGATGGAGATCGAAAAAGAGAGAGGTATTTCCGTTACTTCCTCTGTTCTGCAGTTTCATTATGATGGTTACTGCATTAATATTCTGGATACACCGGGACATCAGGATTTCTCGGAGGATACTTACCGTACACTGATGGCAGCAGATTCTGCAGTCATGGTAATCGACGGTTCCAAGGGTGTGGAGGCACAGACCAGAAAACTGTTCAAGGTCTGCGTAATGCGCCATATCCCGATTTTTACATTTATCAATAAGATGGACCGCGATGCAAACGACACATTTGACCTTCTTGATGAGATTGAGAAAGAACTTGGCATCGCAACCTGCCCGATCAACTGGCCAATCGGTTCCGGTAAGAAATTCCGCGGTGTTTATGACCGTAATACAGAGAAAATACTTACCTTTTCTGATACACAGAAAGGTACCAAAGAAGGTGTGATCGAGGAAATCCCGTTAAGTGACAGCCGGGCAGATGAGATTATGGATCCGGAGCAGAAAGCACAGCTTCTGGATGAGATTGAGCTTCTGGACGGCGCAAGTGCAGATTTTGACCAGGAGCTGGTAAGCAAAGGTAAGCTGACACCTGTATTCTTCGGATCTGCGCTGACAAACTTCGGTGTGGAAACATTTCTGGAACATTTCCTGAAGATGACAACATCACCGCTTCCGAGAGTGTCTGATATTGGGAAAATTGACCCCATGGATGATGATTTCTCAGCGTTTGTATTTAAAATCCAGGCAAACATGAACAAGGCACACAGAGACAGGATCGCATTTATGAGAATCTGTTCCGGTAAATTTGACGCTTCCCAGGAAGTATATCATGTGCAGGGTGATAAAAAGATGCGTCTGCTTCAGCCGCAGCAGATGATGGCAGAATCCCGCCATGTGGTAGATGAGGCATATGCCGGAGATATTATCGGTGTTTTTGACCCGGGTATCTTTTCCATCGGAGATACAATCTGTGCACCCGGTAAAAAGTTTGCATTCGAAGGTATTCCTACATTTGCACCGGAACATTTTGCGAGAGTCCGTCAGATTGATACTATGAAGAGAAAACAGTTTGTTAAAGGTATCAATCAGATCGCGCAGGAAGGTGCTATTCAGATTTTTCAGGAGTTTAATACCGGTATGGAAGAAATTATTGTAGGTGTTGTAGGTGTCCTGCAGTTTGATGTTCTGAAATATCGTCTGGAAAATGAATATAATGTAGATATCCGTCTGGAAACACTTCCATATGAACATATTCGCTGGATTGCAAATAAAGAAGAAGTAAAAGTGGATAAGATCATTGGAACCTCTGATATGAAAAAAGTTACTGATCTTAAGGGAAATCCGCTGCTCCTCTTTGTAAATTCCTGGAGTGTGGGTATGACAGAGGACAGAAATCCTGGCTTAATATTAACGGAATTCAGTAAATAACCCTTTTCATTTATCTGTCGATTTGGTATAATGAACAAAGATTAAAGAATCCCTCAGGAGGTTTTCAGATGGCAGAGAAAAGAATAACATATAAAATACAGGATTTAGGAGGCATTGGTGAGGTCCAGATCGCAGATGAAGTGGTCGCTATCATTGCCGGACTTGCTGCTACGGAAGTAAACGGAGTTGCTTCCATGGCAGGCAATATCACAAACGAGCTGGTAAGCAAACTTGGAATGAAGAATCTTTCCAGAGGTGTTAAGGTTACTGTACTCGAAGGAGTTGTAACAGTAGACCTGAACCTGAATATCGAATATGGTAAGAACATTCTTGAGACAAGTAAGAAAGTTCAGGAGAAAGTAAAATCATCCATAGAGAATATGACAGGTCTTGAGGTTGCAGATGTTAATATTCATATTGCCAGTGTAGATATGGAGAACGAAAAAGGAAAGTAACCCTTTCCTTTTTTGTGTACTTAAGAGATATTTAGAAAGGAAAGCTGTTTATACAGCAAAAATTATGCGAAGAAGAGAGCAGAGAGAACATATTTTTAAATTACTGTTCATGACAGAATTTAATTCAGAGGAAGAGATGAGTGAGCAGCTTTCACTTTATTTTGATACTCTGGAGGAACTTTCAGAGAAAGATCAGGAGTATATGAGCCGGAAATACCGCCATGTACTTGAAAAATTAGACGAGATCGATGCACTGTTAAATGAGACAAGCAATGGCTGGAAGACAAAGAGAATGAGCCGCGTTGACCTGACTGCCCTGCGTCTGGCAGTGTATGAACTGAAATATGACAAAGATGTACCTACAGGTGTAGCTATCAATGAGGCGGTAGAGCTTGCCAAACGTTTTGGCGGTGAGACTTCCGGTTCCTTTGTAAACGGTATCCTTGGCAAGATTGCCAACAGTGAAAGCGAAGAAAAATCAGAATGAAAAACACATATTCTGTAGGTCAGGTAAACCGTTATATCAAAAATATGTTTACCCAGGATTATTTACTGCAGAAGATTTATGTAAAAGGCGAGGTGTCCAATTGTAAATATCATACAAGCGGACACATCTATTTTTCCCTGAAAGATGAGACAGGAACATTGAATTGTGTGATGTTTGCCGGACACAGACGGGGACTTGCATTTGCCATGAAAAATGGCGATAAGGTGATCGTTGGCGGGAGTGTGGATGTATATGAACGCGACGGCCGCTATCAGATGTATGCAAAGGAAATTACTCTGGAAGGTGCAGGTGCTTTGTATGAGAGATATCTTGCGCTGAAACAGGAACTTGAAGATATGGGAATGTTTGCGCAGGAGTACAAGCAGCCCATTCCGAGATTTATCAGACGTCTGGGTGTGGTAACTGCACCGACAGGTGCGGCTGTTCAGGATATCCGCAATATTTCCTATCGAAGAAATCCCTATTTACAGATTATTTTATATCCGGCTCTTGTACAGGGGGCGGGTGCGGCAGAAAGTATTGTAAAAGGAATACAGATGCTTGATAAGACAGATGTGGATGTGATCATTGTGGGAAGAGGCGGCGGCTCTATTGAAGATCTCTGGGCGTTTAATGAAGAAATCGTGGCCAGAGCTATTTTTGAGTGCAGTACACCCATTATTTCCGCAGTAGGTCATGAAACGGATTTTACAATTGCTGATTTCGTTGCTGATCTGCGAGCTCCTACTCCTTCTGCTGCGGCAGAGCTTGCGGTGGATGATTACAGAAGTGTGATTGAAGCAGTAAGTATTTACAGGCAGCGGTTATATCGTGCAATGAGTGGTAAAACGGATCTGTACCGCAGCAGACTGGAACATTTTCAGACAAAATTTGCTTATCTGAGTCCGGAGAACAGGCTGCGGGAGCAGAGACAGCGTCTGGCAGATCTGGAGAATGCTGTACAAAATGGAATGAACAGGAAACTTCAGGATGAGAGACACAGATTGTCTGTTTATCTGGAACGTTTTGCAGGACTTTCCCCTTTAAAGAAACTGAATCAGGGATATTCTTATGTGGCAGATAAATATAAAAAGACATTGACAAGTGTAGAACAGGTACAAAATGGGGATACCATTTATATATCTGTGACAGACGGTACGATAGAAGCAGATGTTACAGGTACGGTGAAGGAGGAGAGAATCTATGGCGAAGAAAGAAAACTGTGAGCAGTTACAGGAGGAGAAACCTTTGGAAGAGATGTTTGCAGAACTGGATCTGCTGGCTGAAAAACTGGAAAACAGAGACACATCGCTGGAGGACTCTTTTATACTGTACAGACAGGGCATGGAACTTTTGAAACTTTGCAGCGGGAAGCTGGATACAGTGGAGAAGAAAATGCTGCAGCTTAATGAGGATGGTACATTTAGTGAATTTTCAAGATGAATTAGCAAAGAGAACGGAAGAAACAGAGAAAGTGATCAGAAGCTTTCTGCCTGCAGAGGCGGGATTCGCCGGAACAATGGCTCAGGCTATGAATTACAGTATGCTGGCAGGAGGCAAGCGCCTTCGGCCAATGTTGATCCGGGAGACATATCGCCTGTTTGATGGTAAGGAAGAAGTTGTAAAACCGTTTATGGCAGGAATGGAGATGATCCATACTCATTCCCTGATTCATGACGATCTTCCTGCACTTGATGATGATGATTACAGGCGCGGCAGACTGACTACACATAAGGTATATGGGGAAGCCATGGGGGTGTTAAGCGGTGTTGCGCTGCTTAATTACGCATACGAAACCATGTTTCAGGCATTTGCCCTGACAAAAGAGCAGGATCGGGTAATCCATGCGTTGAGAGTGGTCTCACAGAAAACAGGCATTCATGGAATGCTTGGAGGACAAAGTGTTGATGTGGAAAATGACGGAAAGCCCCTTGAAAAAGAGATGCTTGACTATATTTACAGAAATAAGACGTCAGCATTGATCGAAGCCTCCATGATGACAGGCGCAATTCTTGCAGGAGCAAATGAGCAGGAAGTATCTGCAGTGGAGAAAGCTGCCGGAAATATAGGACTGGCTTTCCAGATTCAGGATGATATTCTGGATGTGACCAGCACTGCAGAAGAACTGGGAAAACCTGTACACAGTGATGAGAAGAATAATAAAGTTACTTATGTGACTCTTTTTGGAACAGAGAAGGCTGCTGAACAGGTGGAAGAACTCTCAGAGAAGGCAATCGATCTGCTGAAGAGTCTGAATAAAAATAACGAGTTTCTGTATTTGTTAATTGAAAAATTAATAAACCGCAGAAAATAAAGGAAGGATACAAATGATTCTGGAAAAGATTAAGAAACCCAATGATATCCATAAGATACCATTGGAAGATTTCGAGCCTCTGGCAGCGGAGATCAGGGATTTTTTAATCCGGTCAGTAAGTCAGACAGGCGGACATCTTGCTTCAAATCTGGGAGTAGTGGAACTGACTCTGGCTCTTCATAATGTGCTGGATTTTCCGGAAGACAAACTAATCTGGGATGTAGGACATCAGGCATATACACATAAGATTCTTACCGGAAGAAAAGATGAATTTAAGAATCTGCGACAGGAAAGTGGATTAAGCGGTTTTCCTAAGAGAAGTGAGAGCCCCTGTGATGCATATGATGCAGGACACAGTTCCAATTCAATTTCGGCAGGACTGGGATATGTGCATGCCAGAGATATTCTGGGACAGAAGCATCATGTAGTTTCTGTGATCGGAGATGGTGCTCTCACCGGAGGAATGGCGTATGAGGCATTAAATAATGCTGCAGAGTTAAAGACAAATTTTATTATTATCATAAATGACAATAATATGTCCATTTCCAGAAATGTAGGAGGCATGTCCACTTATCTGAGTGCACTGAGAACTGCAGAAGCTTATACAGGAATGAAGATGGGTGTGACAAAGGCACTGAAGAAGGTTCCGAAGGTAGGGACTGCTCTGGTAGATACTATGAGAAAAACCAAAAGCAGTGTCAAGCAGCTTTTTATTCCGGGAATGCTGTTTGAAAATATGGGGCTGACATATCTGGGACCTGTTGACGGTCATAATATGCGTCAGATGATGAAACTCTTTAATGAAGCAAAACGGGTAGAGGGACCGGTAGTTGTTCATGTCCTGACAAAGAAAGGCAGAGGATACGAACCTGCAAGTGCCCATCCGGACAGGTTTCATGGAACAGGTCCTTTTGATATTAAAACAGGCCGGGTACTTCAGAAGAAAACAGTGCCGGGTTATACAGATGTTTTTTCCAAAGCACTGGTCTCTCTTGGTGAGAAAAATAAAAAACTGACAGCTATTACCGCAGCCATGCCGGATGGAACCGGACTTGTGGAATTTTCCAGGAGATTTCCGGACAGATTTTTTGATGTGGGAATCGCAGAGGAACATGCAGTGAGTTTTGCGGCGGGTCTGGCTCTTGGCGGCCTGGTTCCTGTTGTTGCCATCTATTCATCTTTTCTGCAGCGTGCTGTAGATCAGATCCTGCATGATGTATGTATGCAGAAGCTTCATGTGATTTTTGCTGTTGACAGGGCAGGGCTTGTAGGCGCAGACGGGGAGACGCATCAGGGCTGCTTTGATCTGTCTTATTTGTCCATGATGCCGAATATGACTGTTCTGGCACCGAAGAATGACAGAGAACTGGAAGAGATGCTTGCATTTGCGGTAAGCTTTGACGGACCGATTGCAATCCGCTATCCGAGAGGCAGTGCGCATCAGGGGCTTCGGGAATATCAGGCACCTGTGGAATATGGCAGAAGTGAGATTATCCGCAAAGGAAAAAAAATCGCTGTGCTGGGAGTGGGAAGTATGATCCCGTCCTGCATGGAAATCTGTAAAGGACTGAAAGATGACGGCTATGATCCTACTTTTGTAAATGCCAGATTTGTGAAACCACTGGATGTGGATCTTCTTGATGAACTGGCAAAGGATCACAGTCTGTTTGTGACAGTAGAAGAGAATGTGAAAAGCGGCGGATACGGAGAGCATGTGTCTGCTTATATGGAAGCCTGTCATCCGGAAATAAGAGTGTTGTCGGCAGCTGTCTGGGATCGTTTCGTACCCCAGGGAAATGTAGAAAGCCTGCGCAGCCGGATTGGACTTGGAGTGGAAGACATCAGACAGGCAATAGAAGATAGTGAGGAATTAAGAGAGCAATGAAGAAACGTTTGGATATGCTTATGATGGAACGCGCCCTTACGCCATCCCGCGAGAAGGCAAAGGCATTCATCATGGCAGGCGATGTATATGTTGATGGTCAGAAAGAAGATAAGGCGGGAACCATGTTCCCGGAGACTGTAAAGATTGAGGTCAGAGGAAACACTCTTCCGTATGTAAGCCGCGGTGGGCTGAAACTTGAAAAAGCTATGAAAAACTTTGATGTCACATTGGATAGTAAGGTCTGTATGGATGTAGGTGCGTCCACCGGAGGGTTTACAGATTGTATGTTACAGAACGGGGCAGTAAAAGTTTATTCCATTGATGTAGGATATGGACAGCTTGACTGGAAGCTTCGTAACGATCCGCGTGTAGTCTGTATGGAGAAAACCAATATCCGCTATGTGGTACCGGAGGATTTGGGAGAACCGGCAGATTTTTCATCAATTGATGTGTCCTTTATTTCTCTTACAAAAGTACTGCTTCCTGTAAGAAATCTCCTTACAGATGAGGGTGAGATCGTATGTCTGATCAAGCCGCAGTTTGAGGCGGGGAGAGAGAAAGTCGGAAAGAAGGGGGTTGTAAGAGATCCTGCTGTTCATCAGGAAGTGATCGAAAAAGTGCGCGATTATGCCATGAGTATTTTTATGGAGCCATGTCATCTTTCTTTTTCGCCAATTAAAGGACCGGAAGGAAATATCGAATATCTTCTTCATCTGAAAAAACATCCGGAAGGTACCGGGGTTACCGACAGCCTGAAGGTATCTGTAGAAGCTGTTGTGGCAGAGGCTCATGGACAGTTGGATTAAAAAGGCTGAGTCAGGAAGAAACTATGGACAGGTTTTATATTATTACAAACAGTGACAAGGATAAAAAACTTGAAATCACAGAAAAAATCGCAGATTATCTGAAAACACATCACAAAAACTGTGAAGTACAGCAGGCAGAAAGGAAACATGAGGGTTCCTTTCATTATACAGATCCTGATAAGGTTCCGGACGATACACAGTGTATTATTGTTCTGGGAGGAGATGGCACACTTCTTCAGGCAGCAAGGGATGTGGTGCATAAGGAAATTCCTCTTCTTGGAATCAATCTGGGAAATCTGGGTTTTCTTGCAGAAGTGAATCAGACCTCTCTGTACAGTGCTCTGGATCAGCTAATGGCGGATGATTACGAGGTAGAAGAACGCATGATGCTGGAAGGAAGGGTGTACCGTGGCAGAAAACTGATCGGACAGGATATTGCATTGAATGACATTGTGATCGGCAGAGACGGTCATCTCCGCGTGGTCCGGTTTAAGAATTATGTAAATGATGTTTATCTTAACTCTTATAATGCTGATGGAATTATTATTTCAACACCTACCGGATCTACCGGATACAGTCTGTCAGCGGGAGGACCTATTGTATCGCCCAATGCCGCCATGACGATCATGACTCCCATAGCACCACACACGCTGAATACAAGAAGCATTATTTTTCCTGCGCAGGATGTGATCACTGTAGAGATAGGAAAAGGAAGACACTGTGACTGTGAAAAGGGAATCGCATCTTTTGACGGAGATACATTTATCCCCATGGTCACCGGTGACTGCATTCAGATCCGGCAGGCAGATGTAAAGACAAAGATTCTGAAGCTGAACCATTTAAGTTTTGTTGAGGTATTGCGCCGGAAGATGAGAGACAGCTGATCAGCAGGAGGAAATAAGGTGAAAGTTGCGAGACATGAGAAAATTATTGAACTGATTCATCAGTATGATATTGATACACAGGAAGAGCTGGCCTCCAGACTTAATGAGGCAGGATTTAAGGTGACACAGGCGACTGTATCCAGAGATATTCGTGCTCTCAAGCTGACAAAAGTGGCAGGAAAGGACGGAAAGTCTCGTTATGCAATTATTAATAATGAATCAGGAAGTCTTGGAGAAAAATATACAAGAGTACTGGAAGATACCCTGCTTTCTATTGATGTGGGACAGAATATCATTGTGATCAAAACCGTTTCCGGAATGGCCATGGGCGTGGCAGCAGCCCTGGATGCGTTGAAATGGACGGAAATACTGGGATGTATTGCAGGTGATGATACTATTATGTGTGCTGCAAAGACTGCAGACATGGCACTGGGAGCAGCAGAGAAACTGAGAAGTTTTGTCAGATTGAATAAGTGATCCCACGAGTAACTGCTCAATACCTTTGCAGTTACGATCCTGAACTTTTAACATTACAAATGACTTGATTATGGAGGCAATAAATGTTAGCTCATCTGCATGTGAAAAATCTTGCACTGATAGAAGAAATAGAAGTGGAATTTGGTCCCGGACTGAATATCCTGACCGGTGAGACCGGAGCAGGTAAATCTATCCTTCTGGGGTCTATGCAGCTGATCCTGGGTGCAAAAACTTCTAAAAATATGATAAGGGAAAATGCATCCTATGCACTTGTGGAGCTACTTTTTCAGGTAGAAAACGAGAAAGCGCTGGAGACACTGAAAGCACTGGATATCTGTCCGGAAGATGGACAGGTACTTCTGTCCAGAAAAATCATGGATGGAAGAAGCATCAACAAGATTAATGGAGAGACAAGTACTGTAGGTCAGATGAAGGCCGCTGCTGCATGCCTTTTGGATATCCATGGACAGCACGAGCATCAGTCACTTCTGTATCAGGATAAGCAGCTTGCAATCCTGGATGCATATGGAAAAGAAAAAATCCTTCCTGCAAAGGAGAAAGTATCTCTGGCATATAAAGAATACAGCAAATGCAAAACAGAACTTGGTTCCATGAATATGAATGAGGAGCAGAGGAATCGTGAGCTGGCTTTTCTGGAGTTTGAGATCAAAGAAATCGAGAAAGCAAATCTGCAGCCGGGAGAGGATGAGGAACTGGAAGCCCGATACAGAAAAATGAGCAATGCAAAACTCATCGTTGACTCCCTGCAGCTTGTACATAATCTCACAGGCTATGAAAGCAAGGAAGGCGCCGGAGAGACTGTCGGAGAGGCATTAAAGGAATTCTCTCATGTAACACAGTATGATCCGGAGCTTACACCTCTTGCAGAGACACTTACTTCTGTAGACGGTCTTCTGAATGATTTTAACAGAGAAGTATCCGCTTATCTGGACGAGCTGACCTTTGATGAAGGAGAGTTTTATGAGACAGAGAGAAGACTGGATCTGATCAATAGACTGAAGGCAAAATATGGACGTACCATTGAGGAAATTTTCACATATCGCAAACTTCAGGAAGAAAAACTGGAAAAATTACATAAATATGAAGAAAATTTACAGGAATTAAAGGAGCATCTCAGAGAACTGGAAAATATTCTTGAGAAAAAGTCGGATGAATTAGCAGAAATCCGTAAAGAATACAGTAAACAGCTTGAGCAGAAGATTATTCAGGGATTGAAGGATTTAAACTTCCTGGATGTGAATTTTGCCATTGATTTCCGGAAAAAGAAAAACTACACAGATAATGGAACCGATGATATCCAGTATCTCATTTCTACAAATCCCGGAGAAACTCTGAAGCCACTGGGACAGATCGTATCCGGCGGTGAGTTGTCTCGAATCATGCTTGCATTAAAGGCAATCCTTGCAGACAGAGATGAGATTGAGACATTGATCTTCGATGAGATCGATACTGGTATCAGTGGAAGAACTGCACAGAAAGTCTCTGAAAAGATGGCAGTGATCGGACAGCATCATCAGGTACTCTGCATCACGCATCTGCCGCAGATTGCAGCTATGGCAGACAGTCATTTTGAAATTGAAAAACATCTGCAGGGAACTGAGACTATTACCCAGATTCATGTGCTTAAAGAACATGATTCCATCCGCGAATTGGCAAGACTGTTAGGTGGTGCAGAAATTACACCTGCAGTTCTTGAGAATGCGAAAGAGATGAAAGAATTGGCACAGAAACAAAAAAATACAAGATTTAAATAAAATAATTGACCACATACTAAGAGAGGATAATCTTTGTGACGGATTGTTCTCTCTTATTTTTGTACCTTTCGGGTTTGCTGTGATGGGAAGTGTTTTATGGCAATTTCACAGTTACAGAATTTCATAAATACAGAATGAAAGGATGTGCATAATAATGAACAAAAGAAAATACAGACTTTTTGTCATCTGTTGTCTTGTGCTGGATCTGTTGGTGATGCTGATATCAGGTTACAGATATCTGGACAGAAAGATACCTGACGAAATTCAGATTTCCAGAGGCAAAAAAACAGAAGATGTCACAGAAGTTTTGTCAACACCGTTTGTTACATTTGAAGAAGCAGTTACTGTTTCGCAGGATGGAGGCTATATTCTGCCCTGTAAACTTTTGGGTTATATTCCATTTAAAGAAATAAAAGTAACACCTGCAGATGATCAGGAAATTTATGTCAGCGGAAGCACCATAGGAATTTATATGCAAACAGAAGGTGTTCTGGTGATTGACACCGGTGAAATTCAGAATCGGAATGGTGAGACAGAGGAGCCTGCGAGAAATATTATCAGACAGGGAGATTACATTATCTCATTTAACGGAGAAAAAATCTCTACAAAAAGAGAACTGATAGATGACATCTCAGAACTTGATGGCAGCGAAGTTACACTGGGGATAAGCCGCAAAGGAGAGAGTATTCCTGTATCTGTAACTCCTGTAAAAGACAAAAAAGGAGACTATAAACTTGGAATCTGGGTAAGAGATGACACGCAGGGGATAGGAACGCTTACCTACGTAGATCAGAATGGTAATTATGGTGCCCTTGGCCATGGAATCAGTGATATAGACACTGCCCAGCTTCTGAATATCCGAAACGGAGCTTTGTATAAAGCCCGGATTCTTGCGATTAACAAAGGAAGTAAAGGCAATCCCGGCGAACTTGCAGGATACATCTGCTATGATGACAGAAATATTCTTGGAACTATCGAAGCAAACAGCAGAAACGGAATTTATGGTCAGTTCACAGGGATTGCAGATGATGCGATCACTTTAAAGAAAATGCCGGCTGCGTATAAGCAGGAAGTGAAGATTGGAACAGCCACAATTCTCTGCAGTACAGATGGCGAGGTAAAAGAATATGATGCAGAGATCAGAAAAATAGATTTGAATCATGAAGATACCAACAAAAGTTTTGTGATAAAGGTGACAGATAAAGAACTTCTGGAAGCTACAGGAGGGATTGTACAGGGGCTCAGCGGAAGCCCGGTTATCCAGAATGGAAAAATCATTGGTGCGGTAACTCATGTATTTGTTCAGGATGCTTCCAGCGGATATGGAATCTTTATTGAAAATATGCTGAAAAATACAGAAAGACTCTTTTAATGGATGATCAGGATTATGAAACAAAAATCTGATTATTGTCGAAATATATCAGATGCCTGTGAAAAATGAAAATAAAGAAAAAAGAATCACCAAAGCTGTCGACATAAAATAGGACAAATTTCCCTCTGTGTCTTGATTTTTCCGTAAGCATTCCTCTATAATATGTGATGAACCGAAAAAGAAAAGAGATTTATTGAAAAATGGGGGAGGAGTGAAATTTATGGAAAAATTAAATGTGGCAATTGCAGATGATAATGAGAAAATGGTGGAAGTACTTGGTCAGATAATAGAAGAAGACAAAGATCTGGAACTTGTGGGAAAAGCGCATAACGGAGAAGAAATCTGTAATATTATACGTGAAAAGGAACCGGACGTTGTGGTTCTGGATATTATTATGCCGAAAATGGACGGACTGGCAGTAATGGAGAAATTTGCCAATGACAAAAGTCTCAAAAAGATCCCATCATTTATCGTAGTTTCGGCAGTCGGTCAGGAACGTATTACAGAAAATGCATTTAACTTAGGGGCAGATTATTATATCCTGAAGCCTTTCGATAATCAGATGCTGCTTAATCGTATCAAACATGTGCGCAGAGCCAGCGAGAGAAGAATACGTCAGATCGGGCGGCAGCCTGAAAGGACAGAAGACAATCCGGTACCTGTGAGAAATCTGGAAACAGACGTGACAAATATCATTCATGAGATTGGAGTGCCTGCACATATTAAAGGATATCAGTATCTGCGTGACGCCATCATCCTGTCAGTTAATGACATGGAGATGCTCAATTCCATTACCAAGATACTGTATCCTACGATTGCAAAGAAACATCAGACAACAGCCAGCAGAGTGGAACGGGCTATCAGACACGCCATTGAAGTTGCCTGGAGCAGAGGAAAAATGGACACAATAGATGAATTATTCGGTTACACAGTCAGTACAGGAAAAGGAAAACCCACAAATTCAGAATTTATTGCTCTGATTGCAGATAAAATCAGATTGGAATATAAAAATCGCTCTTTCCAATAGTCATAGTTTGGAGTATAATTATTCAATAAAGGCTACCAAGGAGGGTTTTTCGCATGAAAAATATTTTATTTGCAACATCTGAAGCTGTACCATTTATCAAAACAGGAGGTCTGGCAGATGTAGCTGGCTCATTGCCGAAATATTTTGATAAACGATATTTTGATATTCGTGTGATCTTACCGAAATATGCCTGTATGAAACAGGAATGGAAAGATAAAATGAACTATATCACACATTTCTACATGGATCTTGGATATAAGAACTGCTATGTAGGAATCATGCACATGGAGTACGAAGGAATTCAGTTTTATTTTATTGACAATGAATACTATTTCAGCGGACCCAAACCGTATGATGGAGGAACATGGGATCTGGAGAAATTTGCATTCTTCTCCAAAGCTGTACTGTCAGTTCTTCCGGTTATCGGATTCAGACCGGATATTATACACTGTCATGACTGGCAGACCGGACTTGTTCCCGTATATCTGCACGACAGCTTCCAGCAGAATGAATTTTTCTGGAATATCAAGACGATCATGACAATACATAACCTTAAATTCCAGGGTGTATGGGATGTACAGACAATCAAGAATATCACAGGACTGTCCGATTATTATTTTACAGCAGACAAACTGGAAGCATATAAAGATGCCAACTATCTGAAGGGCGGTATTGTGTTTGCAGATGCAGTCACTACTGTAAGCAATACTTATGCAGAGGAAATCAAGACACCGTTCTATGGAGAAAAACTGGACGGTCTGATGTGTGCGCGTGCAAATAGCCTGCGTGGAATTGTAAATGGTATTGATTACAATGAATTCAATCCTGAAACAGATCCATATATCACAAAGACTTATAATGCAACAACTTTCAGAAAAGAGAAAGTTAAGAACAAACTTCAGCTGCAGAGAGATCTTGGATTGCAGGAAGATCCGAAGACGATGATGATAGGTATTGTATCACGACTGACAGATCAGAAAGGGTTTGATCTGATCGCATATGTGATGGATGAGCTTTGCCAGGATGCTATCCAGCTTGTAATTCTTGGAACCGGTGATGAACGTTATGAGAATATGTTCCGTCACTTTGACTGGAAATATCATGGAAAGGTATCTGCTCAGATCTATTATGATGAGAAAATGTCTCACCGTATCTATGCATCAGCAGATGCGTTCCTGATGCCGTCCTTATTTGAGCCATGTGGTTTGAGTCAGCTGATGAGTCTTCGTTACGGAACACTTCCGATCGTCAGAGAAACAGGTGGACTGAAAGATACGGTCGTACCTTATAATGAATATGAGGGAACTGGAAACGGATTTTCTTTCAGAAACTACAATGCGCATGAGATGCTTGCAACAGTGCGCAATGCGGAAAGAATCTATTATGATAAGAAACGTGAATGGAATAAAATGGTTGATCGTGCTATGGCAGCTGATTTCTCATGGGGTAATTCCGCACGTCAGTATGAAGAAATGTACAACTGGCTGATTGGTGATAAATAGAAACAGAGAGAAATATTAAAAACTACGAAAGAGCAGGGAATGTAAAAAAAGCACATTCCCTGCTTTTACTGTTATGTTGTTACTGTTTACACACCATTATCCCGCGAGGTGTTTTGGCATGAATATGCCAAAATCCCGAGACATACAAGCCGAAATTCCATTGCCACAGGTAATCTGAAATGAATTTTGGCAACGTTACTGAGAAACGGAGTGAACAGTAACATGAAAAGGTTATTCAGGCAGAATAAAAAGCTTGACATTTGACAGGAAGTATAATACTATAATGAATAGAAAACGAACATAAGTTCTTAAAGGGCTGAAGGAGATTAAAATAAATGATAAATGAAGAAAAGCAGAAAGCACTGGAAGCAGCGCTTGGACAGATTGAGAAACATTACGGGAAAGGATCAGTCATGAAACTCGGGGAATCCGGAGCAAATATGCAGGTGGAGACAGTCCCTACCGGATCTTTAAGTCTTGATATTGCACTTGGAGTAGGCGGTGTTCCCAAGGGACGTATCATCGAGATTTACGGACCGGAATCCAGCGGTAAGACAACCGTTGCACTTCACATGGTTGCGGAAGTGCAGAAACGAGGCGGGATTGCCGGATTTATTGATGCAGAACATGCTCTGGATCCTGTCTATGCAAAGAATATCGGTGTAGATATCGATAACCTGTACATATCACAACCGGACAATGGAGAACAGGCACTTGAGATCACAGAGACGATGGTGCGTTCCGGAGCTGTGGATATTGTGATCGTTGACTCGGTTGCCGCACTTGTACCGAAGGCGGAGATTGATGGAGATATGGGTGACAGCCATGTAGGTCTTCAGGCCAGATTGATGTCACAGGCTCTCCGTAAACTTACAGCAGTGATCAGTAAATCTAATTGTGTAGTTATCTTTATCAATCAGCTGCGTGAGAAGGTTGGAGTTATGTTTGGAAATCCTGAGACAACGACAGGTGGGCGTGCTCTGAAATTTTATTCATCTATCCGCATGGATGTCCGCAGAGTAGAGACATTGAAACAGGGCGGTGAGATGGTGGGAAACCACACCAGAATCAAAGTTGTGAAGAATAAGGTGGCTCCGCCGTTTAAACAGGCAGAATTTGATATTATGTTCGGAACCGGCATTTCCAAAGAGGGAGATATTCTTGATCTGGCAGCGGAATGTGGAATTGTAAATAAGAGCGGTGCATGGTACGCATATAACGGAGATAAGATCGGACAGGGACGTGAAAATGCGAAGATTTTCCTGAAAGAGCATACAGATATCTGTGATGAGATTGAGAAGCAAGTCAGAATCCATTATCATCTTCTTCCGGATGAAGAAGGACAGGCCAAAGAGCCGGTGCCGGCAACAGGTGATGCACCGGATGCTTCTGAGGAGTGATCATGGGGAATTCATCCGGAGATCTGAGAGAATTTCTCAGGAATGCAGAGGCTTTAAAGAGACAGACTGTACAGAAACAACAGAAAAATTTAACGGAAAAACCTGAAGAATACAGAGACGCAAGGCGTAAAGCCATGCGTCTCTTAGAACATATGGATCGGACGGAGAAGGGATTGAGAGAGAAATTGCGCCAGGCGGGATTTACCAGTCAGGCGGTTGATCATGCTCTGACATATGTTGAAGCCTATGGATATATAGATGATGAACGATATGCCAGAACTTATATTGCATACAGAATGGATACAAAGAGCCGGCAGAAGATCATCCGGGAACTTATGGGAAAGGGAATAGACAGGAAAACAGCGATAAATGCATGGGAGGAAGAGGCTGCCTTAAATATGCCTGATGAAAAAGAAATCCTCTATCGAACCATAGAAAAGAAATATGCGCCGGATACTGAGCTGGATGAGAAAAAAATGCGTCGGCTCTATGGTTATCTTGTGAGAAGAGGATTTGGATATTCAGACATTACAGATACTCTTGAGAATATGAATATCAGACTTGTACATACATATTCAGATGAACCATAGTATACTCCATTGTCTGTGCATCGCAAAATGTATTACTGAGAACAGAACGAACAGTAATTAAATATAGGAAAAATATTCAAACAATTATCCTGAAAAACTTGACATAAGTATGAAAAAAAGATAAACTTGTATTGTTGTATTTGTACAATGAAAACTAAATAAGGAGGTGCTCCTGTGACAACAACAATTATTGTTGCAATTGTCGCTGTGGTAGTCGCGCTACTTATTGCAGTTCCTGTTACTTGCAAAGTCGCTGTGAACAATAAAATCCAGAAGGATGCCGAGATTGTTGGGACAGCAGAAGACAAAGCAAGAAGCATCATAGATGAAGCTCTGAAAACAGCTGAGACTAAAAAAAGAGAAGCTTTATTGGAAGTGAAGGAAGAATCTCTCCGTACAAAAAATGAACTGGAGAAAGAAACCAAGGAACGAAGAAACGAACTGCAGAAATATGAAAATCGTGTATTAGCAAAAGAATCCGCGGTTGACAAGAAAGCAGATGCAGTTGAGAAGCGTGAAGCGGAATGCACAGCGAGAGCAGCTGAGGTGCAGAAAAAAGAAAAACGGGTAGAAGAACTTGAGCAAAAAGGAGTACAGGAACTGGAACGAGTTTCAGGTCTGACCTCCGAACAGGCAAAAGAAGAATTACTCAGATCCGTTGAAGATGATGTAAAAGTGGATGTAGCCAGACTTTACAGGGAATTGGAAAGCAGGGCAAAGGAAGAAGCTGGTAAGAAGGCTAAGGAATATGTTGTCAATGCCATCCAGAAATGTGCAGTTGACCATGTAGCTGAAACTACCATTTCGGTTGTTCAGCTTCCGAGCGATGAGATGAAGGGAAGGATTATTGGTCGTGAAGGCCGTAATATCCGTACTCTTGAGACACTTACAGGTGTGGATCTTATTATTGATGATACACCGGAAGCAGTTGTGTTATCTGCTTTTGATCCGATCCGTCGTGAAGTTGCACGTGTAGCTCTTGAGAAACTGATCGTAGATGGACGTATCCATCCGGCCAGAATCGAAGAGATGGTTGAGAAAGCCCAGAGAGAAGTAGAAGCGCAGATTCGCGAAGATGGTGAGAATGCAGCTATGGACGTTGGAGTTCATGGTATTCATCCTGAATTACTGAAACTTCTTGGACGTATGAAGTTCCGTTCAAGTTATGGACAGAATGCTTTAAGACATTCTATTGAGGTAGCTCAGTTATCCGGAATGCTGGCCGGTGAGGTTGGCGTAGATGTCCGTATGGCTAAGAGAGCAGGTCTTCTTCATGATATTGGTAAATCAATTGACCATGAAGTAGAAGGATCTCATATTCAGATTGGTGTGGATCTCTGTAAGAAGTATAAGGAATCCCAGATTGTTATCAATACGGTCGCATCTCATCATGGTGACTGTGAGCCGGAATCTCTGATCGCATGTATTGTACAGGCTGCAGATGCTATTTCAGCGGCGAGACCTGGTGCAAGAAGAGAAACTCTGGAAACTTATACCAATCGTCTGAAACAACTGGAGGATATTACGAACCAGTTTAAAGGTGTTGATAAATCTTTTGCCATTCAGGCGGGAAGAGAAATACGTGTAATGGTAGTGCCGGAGCATGTTAATGATGCAGATATGGTTCTCCTTGCGCGCGATATTGCGAAACAGATTGAAGCAGAACTTGAATATCCCGGTCAGATTAAAGTCAATGTGATACGTGAAAGCAGAGCGATTGACTATGCGAAATAATATGATTGTTCATTTTATGGACTATCGTGGACAGTTCTTTGCAGATATAAACTGTGCAGATTGTATTTATACAGTCTGTGCAGTTTTTTTATGTTATGGGAAATTACTCCGTAATGTTCCTATAACATAAAAAAGCCCTCCGGACACGATTCTTTCTTGTAAAGACAGGAATACTTCCTGGAATTTCTCAGTAAACTGGTACAGGGTGATAGAATGAAGAAAAACAGAATGGGAACCAAAAAATTTCCTGCGCTTATTTTATTTCTTCTTGGATTTCTGGCCGGAAATCTGATACCGAATATAATCTGGAAGGCAAAATGGCAGCAGAAAACATGGGCATCGGTATATTTTCTGAGTACATTTGCAGGAAAAAATACAGGCAATATTGAATATCTGAAAGAAATATTAAAATACAGAGGTGTTTTTTATCTGTTGAATATAATTTGTGGATTTTCGGTTTTTGGTGCGCCGCTTGCTGTTATAACGCTTCTGGGATCAGGATTGTATGCAGGTATGATAATGACTGTTTCTATACTGGAATTTGGATTTGCAGGCGGGGTGATCGGAATGGGACTTTTGCTGCCGCAATATTTATTTTACATTCCGGTCTGGCTTTATTCTATGGAACAGGAATGGAAGATATCATCAGAAATATGGAGAAACAGAGGTTTGATTTCCGGAGAAGTCAGTATTTATCTTAAAAAAATGTGCATTGCAGCAGTAGGATATTTTCTGGGAATACTTATCGAATGCTATGTGAACCCTCTGATCATTGACATTATTCTGAAATATATAAAAATTTTTTAATGACATATTTACTATATTTAGTATTGGTTGTCATAAAATCTCCGACATATGGTATTTGATGCTGAAAAAGCTTGAAATACAAGGATTTTCCTCGAAAAAAAGGTTTGATTTTATGTAAAATAAACAGTATAATACATATACATTTTATCGGAGAGAGTACGATTTTCTGCTGATAAACTGCGAAGAGGATTAATTTTCGTCTGATCGCAGGAGCTACAGGCAGAGGATATTTTGATTAAAAGGAAACGGGAATATGGACATAGAAATAAGGGAATTTATTACATATCTGCATAATACAAAAAAAACATCGGCAAATACAGAGATCTCATACCAAAGAGATCTGAAAAAAATGGCGGAATTTCTGAAGGAACGGGGAATCAGAAATTATAAAGATGTAAAAGAACTTGAGCTTGAAGGGTATATCAGTTACATGGAACGTGAGAAGTTTGCGTCATCTTCCATTTCCAGAAGCGTTGCTTCTATGAGAGCATTTTTTCAGTATCTGTGGAAGGAAGGCGTGATCGCAGAAGATCCGGCAGATAACCTGAAACCTCCGAAGGTTGAGAAAAGGGCACCTGAGATACTTACCATAGAAGAAGTGGATAAATTACTTCAGCAGCCGAAATTGGATACCCCTAAGGGGATAAGAGATTCAGCAATGCTGGAATTGCTGTATGCAACAGGTATGAGAGTCAGTGAGATGCTTCATCTTCAGATTTTTGATGTCAATCTCCAGTTTGGATATGTGGTCTGTAATGAGAATGGAAAAGAGAGAATTATCCCTATTGGTATTCCATGCAAGAAGGCAATGGAACGGTATCTGCAAACAGCCAGAACTGTTTTTGTGAAAGATGAGAAAGAAACAGCATTATTTACAAATTGTTCAGGGAAAGCGATGAGCCGTCAGGGATTCTGGAAAGTATTAAAGGGATATGCGGATGATGCCGGTATCAAAAGGGATATTGCCCCGCATACATTGAGACATTCTTTTGCTGTGCATATGCTGCAGAATGGTGCGGATATACGAAGCGTTCAGGAAATGCTGGGACATTCCGATATTTCCACTACGCAGGTTTATCTGGGCATGAATATGAATAAAATGCGTGATGTGTATATGAAAACACATCCACGTCATTAAAAACTTATTATTTATGAGGATTGCTATAATGTCAAATGAAAAAGCTTCTATAGTCTGTTTTGAACAGTTTATAGAAGCTTTTTTAACTGAATCAAGTAAGTCCCCTGCGGAGGTTGCGAAGAGCAATAAGCAGTGGGTGGCTGAATAGTTTTTTTCTGTAATGTCATAACATGTGCTATTCACAGATAATGTAATTACAGCAATCCATCTGATCAGAAAATATAGAATGTTGTTTATAAACAATAACGGATCAACACATCTCAGCAATTGTATACAGAAGACGTTCAGATTCTTCCCATCCAAGACATGGATCAGTAATAGATTTTCCGTAAATATGATCACATCCGATTTTCTGATTTCCCGGTTCAATATAACTCTCGATCATAAGACCTTTTACCAGAGTATGAAGTTCTGGGTCTACCTGGCGGCTGTGGAGAACCTCTTTTGCAATACGAACCTGCTGGTCATATTGTTTATTAGAATTAGAGTGGTTGGTATCAACGATAACCGCCGGATTTTTAAGATTTTTCTCCTGATATTTCTCCCAGAGAAGACGAAGATCCTCATAATGATAGTTCGGGATTGCCTCCCCATGTTTATTTACGGCACCACGGAGAATTGTATGAGCCAGTTCATTACCTGTTGTTTCTACTTCCCAGCTTCTGTAGATAAAACGATGTCCGCCCTGAGCTGCTACAACGGAATTGAGCATGACTGCAAGATCACCGCTGGTTGGATTTTTCATACCTGCAGGAACTTCCATGCCGCTGACGGTAAGACGATGCTGCTGGTCTTCCACAGAACGTGCACCTACTGCCACATAAGAAAGCAGGTCAGAAAGGTAACGGTAATTTTCCGGATAAAGCATCTCATCTGCACAGGTCATACCACTGGTCCGGATTGCATGGATATGCATTTTACGGATTGCCACAAGCCCTGCAAGAAGATTTGGCTGTTTCTCGGGATCCGGCTGGTGAACCATACCTTTATAGCCTTCTCCTGTTGTTCTTGGTTTGTTTGTATAAACACGTGGAACGATCAGAACCTTGTCAGCTATTTTCTCCTGAACATTGCGTAATCTGGTAAGATAATCCAGAACAGCATCTTCATTATCTGCTGAACAAGGACCGATGATTGCAAGGAATTTATCGGACTTTCCGGTAAAAACATCACGCAGTTCCTTATCTCTTGCATCTTTAACAGCCTGAATTTCAGCATCAATGGGATACTGATTACGGATTTCTTCAGGGGTTGGTAATTTTTTGATAAAATCGAATCCCATAGTAATATCTCCTTTGTGTCTATTTGTCTTACTTTTTCGGGATTTATTATAAACCATTCTTATCTGAATGTCGATAGTCAAAATATTTTCGGATGACTTTCTGCGATCCTATCAAGCCTCTTGATCAATATGAATTATTTACGGGGATTGCTATAGTTGTTTGGCAGTATCTGTAAGCTGTGCAGGATGCTGAGCACCAGTTCGCTGCAGAGAATCCCGTACAGATATCCCCGGATTCCCAGGACAGGGATTGCAAACAGCACGAAACTGATCCGGATGCAGACGCTGATCACACTGTGCAGCAGGCAGATACCGGGTTTTCCAAGACCGTTGAGTACGCTGGTGAGAGTGGTGTTCAGGTACAGAAAAGGACAGATATAGGACATGGTATGGATATAGATTCCGGCCGTCTGACTGTGAAACAGAAAATTTCCAAGAAATTCTCCAAGAAACAGAAAAAAAACCATGCAGGATCCGCCTAGCAGCAGACAGTATCGGAAAATCCTGCCAATCACATATTGGATTCGCTTTTGATACCCCAGAGTCTGCAGCTGGGTAATGGAGGGAAGCAGCATGGCAGCAGCCGAGTTTGTAAGCGTAGCGGGGAAAAGAATAAGCGGAAGTGCCATTCCTGTAAAGATTCCGTAAACACTCAGGGAATCTTTGGGAGTAAGTCCTGACATTTGCAGCCTTGCAGGTATAAGAATCACTTCAATACTTCCCAGAAGGGTGAGCAGTATTTTATTCATGGTAAGAGGAACGGAAATATGGAGCAATTTTCTGAGAACAGAAAGCGGTTTTCTGATATTCCGGATATTATAATGTGTGACCTTAAAATGCATACTGACTGCGAAAAGAGAAATAAAAGATGAGGCTATTTCCCCGATGAGATTTCCGCCGACTGCAATTGCCGGAGTGATGCTTCGCCCCTGCGATACACAGATCAGATAAAGAATGTAGCATCCGCCTGTGCGGAAAAGCTGTTCCAGAAGCTGGACTCCTGCGGGAAATCCGGCCTGTTTTCTTCCTAAATAATAGCTGTTGATACAGGTATGAAGTGTACTCAACGGAATACTCAGAGAAAGAATCCGTATCAGACCGGAGGTCTGTGGTTCTTTCAGAATCTGTACTGCCCAGAAATCCGCATAGCTGTAAAGAAACCAGGAGAATACCAGGGAGAAAACAACAGAAAATACAGTTCCCACGACAAAATAATCTGAGATATGACGACTGGGATTTTCAGAAACTTTTTCTGCGGCAGTGAGGCGGGAGATTGCAGTCTGGATACCGGAAGCGCAGATGGACATGATCAGGATCTGCAGTGGAAGTATAAGCTGAAAGATACCAAGCCCATGTGCACCAATAGTGTGTGACAGGAATATTCTGTAAAAGAACCCCATAAGTCTGCTTAACAGACCGGCAAATGTAAGAAGTAAAGTTCCTTTGATAAAAAGTTTTTTTGACATAATGAAAAATCCGGACCTTTTCATGCGCAGCAGGTTGCGAATAGCTGCCTGACTAAAAAACAGTAACCTGCCAAAACGCCTTTACAGCAATATATGAACAAAACAGCCTTGACAGAACGGTTTCTTTCTGGTAAAGTAATCATGAAATCCGAGGGAAACACTGGGAATTAAAAAACGAGGTGAGAAAATGAAACTCTCAACAAGAGCCCGTTATGGCTTGAAAGCACTGATAGATCTTGGTTTGCACAGTGAGAATGAAGCTATATCTTTACAGAGTATTGCGGAGAGACAGGACATTTCCACAAGCTACCTCGAACAGCTTATGGCCATGCTTAAGAAGGCCGGTCTGGTAAAGAGCAGCAGAGGGGCTTACGGCGGATACCAGCTTGGCAAGCCGGCAGATGAGATCTCGGTCGGTGAAGTCCTGCGTGTGCTGGAAGGCAGCCTGGAAGCAGCAGCCTGTCCCGGGATTGAGAATGACGGAACCTGCCATGGCAGTGATGTATGTGTGGCAAAACTCGTCTGGAAGAGAATCAATGACAGTATTACAAGCGCTGTCGATACCCTGATGCTTGGTCAGCTGATCGAGGAAAGCAGAAGAGTACATGAAGAAAAAATGGAAAGTCAGGGCATGGAAGAAAATGTACCGGACATACTTAAATAAAACAGGAGGACAAGAAAATGGGAAAAATGATTTATCTGGACAATGCAGCAACAACTAAAACAGCACCGGAGGTTGTCCAGGCAATGCTGCCATATTTTTCAGAATATTATGGCAACCCGTCCAGTATTTATGATTTTGCAGGCAAGAGCAAAGAGGCGATCACCAAAGGAAGAGAGCAGATCGCGGAAGTTCTTGGAGCAAAGAAAGAAGAAATTTATTTCACAGCAGGTGGTTCCGAGTCTGATAACTGGGCTCTGAAGGCTACCTTTGAAGCATATAAATCAAAAGGAAACCACATCATCACAACAAAGATCGAGCATCATGCAATTCTTCATACCTGTGAATATCTGGAGAAACGCGGTGCAAAGATCACATATGTAGATGTAGACGAGAACGGTATTGTAAAACTGGATGAACTTGAGAAAGCAATCACACCGGAAACAATCCTGATTTCTGTAATGTTTGCAAACAACGAGATTGGTTCTATCCAGCCGATCAAGGAAATCGGACGTATCGCAAAAGAGCATGGAGTGCTTTTCCACACAGATGCTGTTCAGGCATTCTGTCAGGTTCCGATCAATGTGGATGAATGCAATATTGATATGTTGAGCTCCAGCGGACATAAGATCAATGGACCAAAAGGAATCGGTTTCCTCTACATTCGTAAGGGTGTTAAAATCCGTTCCTTTGTACATGGCGGTGCACAGGAACGTAAACGTCGTGCAGGTACAGAGAATGTGCCGGGAATCGTTGGATACGGTGTAGCAGCAGCGCGTGCAAATGCATCCATGAAAGAACGTACTGACAAAGAAATCGCTATCAGAGATCATCTGATCCACAGAATTGAGACAGAGATTCCTTATGTAAAAGTAAACGGTGACCGTATAAAACGTCTTCCGAATAACGTAAATGTCAGCTTCCAGTTTGTTGAGGGCGAATCTCTCCTGCTGATGCTGGATAATTATGGAATCTGTGCATCCAGCGGATCAGCCTGTACATCAGGTTCTCTTGATCCGTCCCATGTACTTCTTGCAATCGGACTTCCGCACGAGATTGCACATGGTTCTCTGCGTATGACACTCAGCGAAGAGACAACAATGGAAGATGTAGATTTCGTAGTGGACAGATTGAAAGAAATTGTAGCGCACTTAAGAAGCATGTCTCCATTATATGAAGATTTCATGAAAAAACAGAATAAATAACAAAACAGAAGATAATTGTTTGTATTTTTACAGTTATAACAGAAATAATATTAAAAGAAAGTCAGGATAACAGGAGGAAACACAAATGGCTTACAGTGAAAAAGTAATGGATCATTTTCAGCATCCGCGTAATGTAGGAGAAATAGAGAACGCAAGTGGCGTAGGTACAGTGGGAAATGCAAAATGTGGTGATATCATGAGGATTTTTCTTGATATCGATGATGAAACACATATCATCAAAGACTGCAAATTCAAAACATTCGGATGTGGTGCGGCAGTTGCAACCAGCAGCATGGCAACAGAGATGGTAATGGGAAAAACCATTGAAGAAGCTATGGAAGTTACAAATAAGGCAGTTATGGAAGCCCTGGACGGACTTCCGCCTGTAAAAGTACACTGCTCCCTGCTTGCAGAGGAAGCAATCCATGCGGCTCTGTGGGATTATGCACAGAAGCACCATATTGAAATCAAAGGTCTTAAGAAACCAAAGTCTGATATTCACGAAGGCGAAGAAGCAGAGGAAGAAGAATATTGATTATAGCAAAAAATCTGAATCTGTTTGTAATCTGAAATCGTTATTTATAAAGAAGGGGCGGGTGATACTCATCATCTGCCCTGTACTTTATATTATGGCATTATATGATATCAGGGACGAAAGATATTTTGTGAAGCAGTTCCCGCAATTTTTATTATATGATGCTGCTATAAATATTTTCTGCAGGAGGTAGAAATGACAGGACTTACAAATGAACAGGTGCAGGAGAGGATTGCAGAAGGAAAAGTTAATGTCAACGAGAACCCGAATACCAGAACCTACAAGCAGATTATTTTGGAAAACACCCTTACGTTTTTTAACTTTTTAAATATTGTACTGCTTGTTCTGGTGCTTTTTGTGAGATCTTATAAGAATTCCATGTTTATGGGAATCATTCTGATCAACACAGTGATAGGGATTATCCAGGAAGTCAGAGCAAAGAAGACTATTGACAAACTTGCTATCCTTACAGAGAGTAAAACGGTAGTTTTACGTGAGGGAAAGAAATGGAGTATTTCCACAGAGAAGCTGGTACTGGATGATCTGATCTTCCTGAAAACAGGAGATCAGATCCCTGCTGACGTAAAGGTGCTGGAGGGAACTGTAGAAGTAAACGAGTCTCTGCTCACCGGTGAGTCGGACAATCTGTCCAAAAGCCAGGGAGACGAACTTTTTTCAGGAAGCTTTGTGACATCAGGGGAAGCCTGCTGTCAGGTAATCCATGTTGGAAAAGACAATTATGCATCGCAGATCACAAGTGAAGCAAAGGAATTTAAACGTCATAATTCGGAACTTCGCAATTCTCTGAATGCGATTCTGAAGGTGATCAGTATCATTATCGTGCCTCTTGGTGCCATGTTGTTTTACAAGCAATATATGATCGTAGGAGATACACTGAAGGACTCTGTGGTAAATATGGTTGCCGCAGTACTTGGAATGATCCCGGAAGGCCTGGTGCTTCTGACAAGTGTGGCACTGACATTGGGTTCTATGGTTCTTGCTACAAAGAAGACACTTGTGCAGGAGCTTTACTGTATTGAAACACTGGCGAGAGTTGACACGCTCTGTCTGGATAAGACCGGTACGATCACAGAAGGTACCATGAAGGTTGAAGCTGTGCAGTTGTATGATACAGCACAGACAACTGTTGTACAACATACAGCAAAATTTGATCCGGAAACAGGGGAGCCTGTTCAGAATGTGCCAGCATTAAAACCGGAGGTTACGGTATCAGCAGAGAAGGAAAACGGACAGATACAGGAAACAGTAAATTCAGAAACGGTATCTCAGGAAGAAAGACAGAAGCTTCAGGAAATTGACCACATTATGGGAAATATGATGTCAGTTCTTCATGATCAGAATGCAACGGCAGATGCGCTGAGAGAGCGTTTTCCGTCAAGAACTGACCTGAAGCTGATCCATGCAATTCCCTTTTCTTCAGACCGAAAATACAGTGGTGCTGTTTTTGATGGAAAGGGAACATATCTTATGGGAGCTGCCCAGTTCCTTTTTCCGGAAGGAAATGAAGAGCTTCTGACACATTGCAGCAGCTATGCACAGGCTGGATACCGTATCCTTGTTCTGGCTCACAGTGAACAGGAGACAAAAGGAACGGAACGCCCGACAGGACTTAAACCGTTGGGACTGTTTCTCATCACTGACGTGATACGTGAAGAAGCACCGGATACTCTGGCTTTTTTTGACAGCCAGGGAGTTGACCTTAAAGTTATCTCAGGAGATGATCCTGTGACTGTCTCTGCGATTGCAAAGAAAGCAGGACTGAAAAATGCCGATCATTATATCGATGCAACAACAATCAAAACTTCGGAAGAAATGCAGCGTGCAGTTGCAGAATGCAGTGTGTTTGGGCGTGTAACACCGCAGCAGAAGAAACAGATGGTACAGGCTCTTCAGTCACAGAAGCATACAGTTGCAATGACCGGTGACGGTGTAAACGACGTACTTGCACTCAAGGAAGCAGACTGCAGTATTGCCATGGCGGCAGGAAGCGATGCAGCTAAAAATATTGCAAATGTCGTTCTTCTTGATTCTAATTTCGGGGCAATGCCTCATATTGTAAATCAGGGCCGTCGTGTTGTAAACAATATCAGAAGTGCGGCATCCATGTTTCTGATCAAAACAATTTTTTCTGTTTTACTGTCATTGATCACAATTTTCTTTGGAGATGCATATCCCTTTGAACCAATCCAGATGTCACTGATCAGTGCCTGCGCAGTGGGAATTCCCACATTTCTTCTGACACAGGAAAATAATTACAATAAGATTGATCATACATTCCTGAGGCATGTATTTATGAATGCATTTCCTGCGGCAGTAACCATTACAGGATGTGTATTTACGATCATGCTGGTCTGTCAGGATGTATACCATTCCAACGTCATGCTTAATACAGCCTGTGTTCTGGTTACGGGGTGGAACTATATGTCTGCACTGCGTACAGTTTATTCGCCGCTGAACACATACAGAAAAGTGATCATTTATGGAATGCAGTTTGCATTTTTTATAAGTGCGGTTGTATTGCAGGATTTGCTGACACTGGGTTCTCTGGAATTTGGAATGATCATTCTGGTATTTGTACTGATGACATTCTCTCCAATCCTGATCGAAACTATTACAGAATGGATCAGGAGGATTTATGAGAAGTCACTGGACAGAGAAGATGAAAATAAAGGATTTTTTGCAAGATTTCTGGAAAGAGTCCAGAAGTAAAAAACGAGGACAATCTGTAAAATATGCAGATTGTCCTCGTTTGCATTATGCGATCTGCGTTATGCAGATGAATGGTTTATTTCTTTCTGCACAGCCAGAAGCATCCAAATGCGGGGATCATAACACCTTTAGCTTCCATCTCATGTCCAGAGATAAGATCAGTGTATATGCCGTCATCTTCGTTGATCCATGCAACCTTATCCTGATCGCTGAAGTTATAGATTCCGATGAATTTCTCCTCTGCATTTTCGCGTACGATCGCAAGGATAGAAGAATCCCAGGTATCGATTGTACGAAGATCAGCTGTTGTATCAAAAACGCTGTGTGAACTTCTGATATGTTCCAGATGATCCAGTGCGTGGAAAAGTTTTCCCTGTACTGTATCTGCGATATTTCTGTTTGGAGCAAGTGACCAGCTGAATTCTCCTCTGTGGAGATAGCGGGAATCAACTGCCTTGTCAGGATCATCTTTATAAGAATAGTCGTTTACCTGACCAATCTCATCTCCGCTGTAGATTACAGGGATACCTGACTGGGAAAGCATAAATGCATGAAGTGTGATGTCATAGCGCACACTTCTGTCAACACCAGCTACATTTCCTTCAAAACCATATTTCTCAATACCGCACAGAGATGCAGTAGTACCGCAAAGTCTTGCATCACCCAGACGTGGGTCATCATTGTAAAGTTCGCCGCGGCCAAATGTATCCGGATATTTGCCTGTAAAGAAATCATTCAGGAATTTCTTATGAGAAACCTCATCGATTGAGAAATTCTTCAGGAAATCATAATCCAGTCCCCAGCCAATATCATCATGGCAGCGCAGATAATTCTGGAAGATATACTCTTTTGGAAGAGATCCCAGAATATCCAGCTGCCTGCGGAGCAGAGATACATCTTTGGTTGCAACTGTGTGCCAGGTGCTTGCCATAGTAGTAACGTTGTACAGGATATGGCATTCCGGCTTTTCAAGTGTACCGAAATATGGAACAACTTTTTCAGGAGCCATGACAACCTCTCCGAGAAGAAGGACTCCCGGGCACACGATCTCGCAGATCATACGCATCATACGTACGATTGTGTGAACCTGTGGCAGGTTGCGGCAGTTTGTTCCAAGCTGTTTCCAGATATAAGGAACTGCATCGAGACGTACGATGTCAACACCCTGGTTTGCCAGATATAACATGTTGTAGACCATTTCGTTAAACACAACAGGATTTCTGTAGTTTAAATCCCACTGGTATGGATAGAAAGTAGTCATGACATGCTTGTGAAGGTCATCCAGCCATGTAAAGTTGCCCGGTGCGGTAGTTGGGAATACCTGTGGACAGGTCTTCTCATAGAGAGCAGGAACATCGTAGGTATCAAAGAAGAAATAACGGTCCTGGTATTCTTTTTCACCTGCGCGTGCTCGTTTCGCCCATTCATGCTCTTCGGAAGTATGGTTCATAACGAAATCAAGGCAGATGTTGATGCCGCGTTCATGGCATTTGGAGGTAAGCTCTGAAAAGTCCTCCATAGTACCAAGCTCAGGCTGCACTGTGCGAAAGTCAGCTACTGCATAACCACCGTCACTTTTTCCTTTCGGAGATGCGAGCAGAGGCATCAGATGAAGATAATTGACATTGCATTCTTCCACATAATCCAGATGTTCCTCCAGACCTTTTAAAGTATGTGCAAAATTGTTTACATACATCATCATGCCTACAAGGTCATTGCGTTTATACCAGTCCGGATCAGCCTCACGCTTTTTATCAGATGCCTTTAATGCTGAATTTCTGCTGTTATAGAAAGCTTCCATATTAGAAGTAAGATCATGCAGATAGGTCATGACATCATCACGATCCTGATATAATTCGCAATATAACCATTTCAACTCATCATAATGTTTCTGAAAACGTTCATTATATAAAGTACGATCAACAGGAACGTCCAGTTTAACAGGTTCCACTTTGGAAGTCTCGACCTTAACAGGTTCTACTTTGGAAGTCTCAACCTTAACAGGTTCTACCTTGGAAGTCTCAACCTTAACAGGTTCTACCTTGGAAGTCTCGACCTTAACAGGTTCCACTTTGGAAGTCTCAACCTTAACAGGTTCTACCTTGGAAGTCTCGACCTTAACAGGTTCTACTTTGGAAGTCTCAACCTTAACAGGTTCCACTTTGGAAGTCTCGACCTTAACAGGTTCTACTTTAGAAGTTTCAACTCTGGCAGGCTCAGTTTTGGAAGTAGTCACTTGTAAAATTTCTGATTCCTGCTTTCTGACTGTTGATGAAGAACGTTTCTTCTGGAGTCTTTTTTTAGCCATAATATTCCTCCCTGGTTTATGAAAAATACAGTAACTGGGCAGTGTCGGGACATATAAAACATAAATATGGAGACACCGGACAGTTACGAATATATACAGAAAGCTGCAATTTCCATATCTGCTGTCAGTTTTTTATCATGATCAGCTATGATGCAGACCAGAGAAACAGTATTTGGAGCAGTTTGGAAATTGGGCTTCTGAAATCATATGTAATATTATATTATAGGAACTGCCATATAGGCAAGTACTGACACGTTTTACAGAGAAATAAATTCCGGTTTACGGTCTTTGAAGATTGTATAGTAACGAAAACCACAGGCTTCCAGTACACTGGCAGCTTTATCAAATGCACAGGCGATTTTATCCGGAGTATGCGCATCTGCTCCGATGGTGATGATCTCTCCGCCAAGTTCTCTATAGCGCCTTATTACGGCAGTACATGGATTGGGTTCTCCAAGACCATAATGATATCCGCCGGTATTAAGTTCGATGCCTTTTCCCATGGAAATCAGTTTCTTCAGAATCTCATCCAGAATATCTTTATACCGTCCGTAAGAATATTCCCGGTTCTTGTTAGGACCATAACGGACAACATAATCAATATGTCCGTAAACGTCAAATCCGTCATATGCGGAAATGTTTTCAAGAATGGATTCAAAATATTCCATATAACATAAAAATTCCTTACGTCCTTCAAAAAATTCCGGGTAATAAGGATCATACCCATGGACAAGATGGGATGAACCGATAACGAAATCAAAAGGTGTCTGAGAGAGAAGTGAGTCAAAATATTCTCCCAGATGCATCTGCAGTCCTAGTTCAATTCCGAAACGTACCTGAATTTTATCCTTATATATATCTGAAAGTTCAGCCAGCTTTTCTTTGTAAGCCGGAATATCCAGAGAAAAATCCAGATTGTCCGGAGTAACAGGGTAATCCGGATCCAGATGTTCCGTAAAAGTAATTCCCTGTAGTCCCGTTTCAACAGCACGATGAATCATAATTTCCATAGGCGTATCCGAGTCAGCAGAAAAAGAAGAGTGCATATGACAATCCCACAATATTTGTCTGTCCATAATTTCAGTCCTTTCTTCTGTAAAAAACAGTACTGTTATATTTGCGTGTGATATATTACAAATGAATACGGTGTCCTCTTAAATGGATATATCTGCACCTGAAATATCACAATTACAGGCCCGGATCAGTGTATTCATAAAGCACTGTATACACAGTATAACATATAATTTACATTTTTTACTTAATTTTTATATGTTTTTTGGAAAATGGTCTTGAATTTTTGTTTAGAATTATGTACAATACATTACAGGTTGATGATTCTTTAACAAACAAAGGATTACCATAATTAACCACTTAATTCATAGGAGGAATTTTATCATGGCAGTAAAAGTTGCAATTAATGGTTTTGGACGTATTGGACGTCTTGCATTCCGTCAGATGTTTGGAGCAGAAGGATTTGAAATCGTAGCAATCAACGATTTAACATCTCCTAAAATGCTTGCTCACTTATTAAAATATGATTCAACACAGGGAAAATATGCTCTTGCAGATACAGTAACAGCAGGAGAAGATTCCATCACAGTTGACGGAAAAGAAATCAAAATTTACGCAAAAGCTAACGCTGCTGAACTTCCATGGGGAGAAATCGGTGTAGACGTAGTTCTTGAGTGTACAGGATTCTATACATCTAAAGACAAAGCTCAGGCTCATATCGATGCAGGTGCTAAACACGTTATCATTTCCGCTCCGGCTGGAAACGATCTTAAGACAATCGTTTACAATGTAAACCATGAAACTCTTACAAAAGAAGATCACATCATCTCCGCAGCTTCCTGTACAACAAACTGCTTAGCTCCAATGGCTAAAGCATTAAATGATCTTGCTGCAATCAAATCCGGTATCATGTGCACAATCCACGCTTACACAGGCGATCAGATGACACTTGACGGACCACAGAGAAAAGGTGATTTAAGAAGATCTCGTGCAGCTGCAGTTAACATCGTTCCTAACAGCACAGGTGCTGCTAAAGCTATCGGTCTTGTTATTCCAGAACTGAACGGTAAACTTATCGGATCTGCTCAGCGTGTTCCTACCCCAACAGGTTCTACAACAATCTTAACAGCAGTTGTTGAAGGAAACGTAACAAAAGAACAGATCAACGCAGCTATGAAAGCAGCTTCTAATGAATCCTTCGGATACAACGAAGATGAAATCGTATCCAGCGATATTGTTGGTATGAGATTTGGTTCTCTGTTCGATGCTACTCAGACAATGGTTCTTCCACTTGAGAATGGCACAACAGAAGTACAGGTAGTTTCCTGGTATGACAACGAGAACTCCTACACAAGCCAGATGGTTCGTACAATCAAACACTTTGGTAAATTACTGAACGCTTAATTTTCAGTAAGTGTAAAGGAATAGACTCCAACGAAGGGTCCGGTCTGATTTGGACCGGACCTTTTTCGCGTGGTCTGGAATAACAGCAGGAAATCAATAAGTTACTGTTTACAGATATGCAGTAACTGTTAAAGAATATTATTAAGGAGGCACCACAAATGCTGAATAAAAAATCTGTTGATGATATCAATGTAAAAGGCAAAAAAGTTCTTGTAAGATGTGACTTCAATGTTCCTCTTCAGGATGGAAAGATCACAGATGAGAACCGTCTGGTTGCAGCTCTTCCTACAATCAAGAAGCTGATCGCTGACGGCGGAAAGGTTATTCTCTGCTCCCACCTTGGAAAACCGAAGGGAGAGCCGAAACCGGAATTATCTCTTGCACCGGTTGCAAAACGTCTTTCCGAATTATTAGGACAGGAAGTTAAGTTTGCAGCAGATCCTGAAGTAGTAGGACCTAATGCAAAAGCAGCAGTAGCTGAGATGAAAGACGGAGATGTTATCTTACTTGAGAACACACGTTATCGCGCAGAAGAAACAAAGAACGGAGACGAATTCAGCAAAGAACTTGCTTCTCTTTGTGATGTATTTGTTAATGATGCATTTGGTACAGCTCACAGAGCACACTGCTCTAATGTTGGTGTGACCAAATATGTTGATACAGCAGTTGTTGGTTACTTAATGCAGAAGGAAATCGATTTCCTTGGAAATGCAGTGAACAATCCTGAGAGACCGTTTGTTGCTATCCTTGGCGGAGCTAAGGTTTCCAGCAAGATTTCTGTAATCAATAACCTTCTTGATAAAGTAGATACTCTTATCATTGGTGGTGGTATGTCTTACACATTCTCAAAAGCTATGGGTGGACATATTGGAACATCTCTTTGTGAGGATGATTATCTTCAGTATGCATTGGACATGATGAAGAAAGCAGAAGACAAAGGTGTGAAACTTCTTCTTCCGTTAGATAACAGAATCGGTGATAACTTCTCTAATGACTGTAATATCCAGGTTGTTAAACGTGGTGAGATTCCGGACGGATGGGAAGGAATGGATATCGGACCGGAAACAGAGAAGCTTTTCGGTGACGCAGTAAAAGATGCTAAGACAGTTGTATGGAACGGACCGATGGGCTGCTTCGAAATGCCAAACTTCGCTCATGGTACAGAAGCTGTTGCAAAAGCACTTGCTGAAACAGATGCCACAACTATTATCGGTGGTGGTGATTCTGCAGCTGCAGTTAACATCCTTGGTTATGGCGACAAGATGACACACATCTCCACAGGTGGCGGTGCATCTCTTGAATTCCTGGAAGGAAAAGAACTCCCGGGTGTTGCAGCAGCAAACGATAAATAAGAATATAATAACATCCCACAGGGATACTAAGGAGATAAATCATCATGGCAAGAAAGAAAATTATCGCTGGTAACTGGAAAATGAACATGACACCAAGCGAAGCCGTTAAATTAGTAGAAACATTAAAACCATTAGTAGTTAACGATGAAGTAGACGTAGTATTCTGCGTACCTGCAATCGATATCATCCCGGTTGTAGAAGCTGCTAAGGGAACAAACATCCAGGTTGGTGCTGAGAACATGTACTTCGAAGAGAAAGGTGCATACACAGGAGAAATCTCCCCTGCAATGCTCGTAGATGCCGGAGTTAAATATGTTGTTCTTGGACATTCCGAAAGAAGAGAATACTTCGGAGAAACAAACGAAGATGTTAACAAGAAAGTTCTCAAAGCTTTCGAACATGGAATTACACCTATCATGTGCTGTGGCGAAACTCTTACTCAGAGAGAACAGGGCGTGACAATGGATTTCATCCGTCAGCAGGTTAAAGTTGGATTCCAGGGTGTTACAGCAGATCAGGCTAAGACAGCAGTTATCGCTTACGAGCCAATCTGGGCAATCGGAACAGGTAAAACAGCTACAACTGAGCAGGCTCAGGAAGTATGCGCAGGTATTCGTGCATGCATCGCTGAAATCTATGATGAAGCAACAGCAGAAGCAATCCGTATCCAGTATGGCGGATCTGTAAATCCTGCAACAGCACCTGACTTATTCGTTCAGAACGATATCGATGGCGGCCTTGTAGGTGGTGCTTCTCTGAAAGCTGATTTCGGAAAGATCGTAAACTACAAATAAGAATAAAAAACTGATTATAAGCAGATAATCTTTGTGTCCAAACGAGAAATAATATAATGCCCCTGAATACAGGAAAATTGGTAATTTTACTGATTGGATTGTATTCAGGGGATTGTTATAGTTGAAGCAGGTAAGTTACCTGCTTTAATTGCTGTTGCGAATATTTGTTTGGCTATGTCAGACACATAGTATCTTATGAAATTAATATGTATAAAGAAAAAGACAGCTTCATTACTGAAACTGTCTTTTTTATCTGGTGTAAAAATCTGCTGTAAGCTGTTTCTTTTGTACTTTGGGTAAATCTCTTTTGCACGAAAGGAATGCCTCGATACTTTTGTATTTTGACTATTTATCAGGTGTATTTAGTTCATGTATTTTATCTTTTGTATTTTGGAGTATTTCTGAATTTTTATCCTTGGTGATATAAATTTTTTTCTCTTTGGCAATTCGATGATTTTCTCTTTTGTATGTACAAACTATATCATATTTTTCTACATTCGTCTACAAGTTTCAACAGAAATCAGTCAAAAACATTTCGACAGAATCCCTGCTTTTTCGACATTTGGAGAGGAAATTGACAGATAAATAAAGATTGTCTGATTGCGGGAATCCATTTTCGCTGATATAATGTAAAAAATGTGTAATTATAGAAAGCAGGTTAATATTTTATGGAAGAAAAAGTAACAAAATGTAGTGTATCAAAGAAATGCGGAAGCTGCCAGTATCAGGGTGTTCCTTATAAAGAACAGCTTGCCGCCAAGCAGAAAAGGATGAAGAAGCTTCTTGGAAAGTTTGCAAATGTAAAACCAATCATTGGAATGGATGATCCCTTTTATTATAGAAATAAAGTTCATGCAGTATTTGACAGGGATAAAAAAGGTAATATTATCTGTGGAACCTACGAAGCGAAAACACATAAGGTTGTTCCGATAGAAGAGTGCATGATCGAGGATAAGATCAGTCAGGAAATCATCCGTACAATTCGGGATATGCTGAAATCTTTTAGAATCAAAACATATGATGAGGACACAGGATATGGACTTTTGCGCCATGTGCTGGTGAGAAGAGGGTTTTCCACAGATGAGATCATGGTGGTTCTTGTGATTGGTTCCCCGATCTTTCCTTCAAAAAATAATTTTGTGAAAGCTCTGAGAAAGAAATACCCACAGATTACAACAGTTGTGCTTAACGTCAATGATAAGAAGACCAGTATGGTACTGGGTGAGCGTGATATCGTCATTTATGGAAAAGGATATATCCGGGATACGCTCTGCGGATGTACATTCCGCATTTCTCCGCAGTCTTTTTATCAGGTAAATCCTGTACAGACAGAAATTCTGTATAAGACAGCAATTGAATATGCGGGGCTTGGACGAAAAGAAACAGTGATAGATGCATACTGCGGAATAGGAACAATCGGACTTGTAGCTGCAAAGCGGGCAAAGAATGTCATTGGTGTGGAATTAAATCCGGATGCAGTCCGCGATGCCAGAATCAATGCAAAGGAAAATAAGATTACAAATGCACGTTTCTATCAGGGAGATGCAGGAGAATTTATGGAAAATATGGCAGAAAACGGAGAACATGCAGATGTTGTGTTTATGGATCCACCCCGTACAGGCAGTGATAAAAAGTTTATGTCCTCTGTTATCAAACTGAATCCATCAAGAATCGTATATATCTCCTGTGGACCGGAAACACTGGCAAGAGATCTGGAGTATTTGACAAAACATGGCTATGATGTGAGAAAAATACAGCCGGTAGATATGTTCAGTTTTACAGACCATTGTGAAAATATTTGTCTTTTGACGAAAAAATTTGAGAAACAGACGAAAAATCAAAACGAATACAAATACTAAAAGAATATAAATACCAAAAGAAAAGGAAGGTTTCATGGAAATAAGAAAAGCATCAGTACAAGATCTTGGGCAGATCATGCAAGTTTATGATAAAGCCCGCAAATTTATGAGAGAAAATGGCAATGCAGAACAGTGGGGTGAAGATTACCCCTCAGCAGAACTGATAGAGCATGATATTGATAAAATGTATCTGTGCATGTCAGAAGGGCGGATTGCCTGTGTTTTCTATTATGCGGCGGAAGAAGATGAAGATTATAAAGAAATTAATGGAAAATGGCTGAATGAAGAACCCTATGGAGTAGTTCACAGGGTAGCGTCCACAGGAATAGTAAGAGGAGCCGCATCATTCTGTCTGGACTGGGCCTATGCTCAGACACAGAATCTCCGTATGGATACATACAGCGATAACATCCCCATGCAGAAACTTCTGGAAAAATGCGGATTTCAGTACTGTGGTTCATTTGAACGTCTGGGAATGGATAAATGGATGGCATACCAGAAAATATAATAAACAAGTCCCTATCTGTTTCAACTGTAAGAGACAGATGGGGACTTTAAGGTTATTGATTGCTGTAGTTAGAGGTATCCATCAGAAGAAATCCGGTCTTTTACAGATTCTCAACAATCTGGCGTGCTACATATACACCGCTTGCAGAAGCATGGGACAGGGAATGGGTTACACCGCTTCCGTCTCCAATGATATACAGGCCTTTGTATCTGCTTTCCAGATTTTCATCAATATCAACTTCCATATTATAGAACTTAACCTCCACACCATAGAGGAGGGTGTCGTCATTAGCTGTCCCGGGAGCGATTTTATCCAGAGCATAAATCATTTCAATGATTCCGTCAAGGATACGTTTCGGGAGAACAAGACTCAGATCACCGGGAGTAGCTGCGAGAGTAGGTCGTACCATACCTTCTTCGATACGTGCAACCGTACTCCTTCTTCCGCGCACCAGATCGCCGAAACGCTGTACGATCACACCGCCGCCCAGCATATTGGAAAGACGGGCAATGCTTTCGCCATATCCATTACTGTCTTTAAATGGCTCAGAGAAATGTTTGGCTACCAACAGTGCGAAGTTTGTATTTTCTGTCTGTTTGGACGGATCTTCATAGCTGTGGCCATTTGCTGTGACAATGCCGTTTGTATTTTCGTTTACAACGATGCCATAAGGATTCATACAGAAAGTCCTCACATTATCTTCGAATTTTTCTGTTCTGTAGACAATCTTACTCTCATACAGTTCGTCTGTCAGGTGTGAGAAGATAACAGCAGGAAGTTCTACACGTACACCCAGGTCTACCCGGTTTGATTTGGTTGGGATATCAAGTTCTTTACAGATCTGTTCCATCCATTTGCTTCCGCTTCTGCCTACGGATACAATGCATTTGTTGCAGTCAGTGGTATCATTCTTTGTGATGATACGGTATCTGTCTTCAAGTACTTCCAGACGTTCTACAGGAGTGTTGAAATGAAAATCAACATGCTCTTTTAATTTTGCATATAAGTTCTCAAGAACCACATAGTTAATGTCTGTTCCCAGATGACGTACGGAAGCATCCAGAAGCTTTAATTTGTTCTGCATACAAAGTTTTTTGAATTTGGTTCCGGCTGTAGAATACATTTTTGTGTCCTGTCCGCCGTAGGCAACATTGATCTCATCTACGTAACGCATCAGGTCAAGAGCGTCTTTCTTTCCAATATGTTCATAAAGTGTTCCGCCGAAATCATTTGTGATATTGTATTTGCCGTCAGAGAAAGCACCGGCACCGCCAAAGCCGCTCATAATGGCACAGGTTTTACATTTGATACAGGTTTTTACTTTGTCACCATCAATTGGGCAATGTCTTTTACTGAGAGGATTTCCAGCCTCAAAAACAGCAATCTTTAAATCGTTATTTTGCTTCATCAGCTCATAGGCAGAGAAAATACCGCCAGGTCCTGCGCCGATGATCACTACATCATATTTCATATATACTACGATCCTTTCAGGTAAAAATATTTTGTAAATCTGCAGCAAGTCTCCTGAACGCACTATTTAACTGATAAATTGCGAAGCGGATGATATTATGCGCCTGAAGAGAATGCCATAGATAAGTCTGCGTTACTGAGAACGAAGGATACAGTAATAAGTATATCATAAATAAATGAAAAAATCTTATGTTTTTGTGAATGGACTTATAGGATAACATTATAAATAATGTTTTAACCGAATCAGGTAAGTCCCCTGTGGAGATTGCGAATATCAGCCTGACTTTCTGCAGGATATGATAAGCAAAATATATTATAGATATGAGAAGATATCAGGTTAGGGGTAAAATACCTTTTTCCCGAACATAAAAAGAACAAATAGTTCTATAAAAGGGCACAACTACATCATTTTGATACTGAACCCGAAAAAATTATTTTTTCTCAGGTTCAGCATTATCCGGAATGTGTTCTACAATATCACCGAAATCGCAGTCAAGGATTGAACATAAGATATCAAGACTGCGGATTTCCACATTTTCATTATGACGGAGTTTATCCAGAAAAGAAGTGCTTATGCCATAGTGAGTGTACAGGGCATACTGGCTGATTTTCCGCTCCTTCATAGTCTTCCATAATTTTCTATAGCTTATCATATGTAATAACCGTCCGATTTGTTCTTGATTCATATTTATTATCGGGTTAAAATAGGTCTTGTAACAGTGTCTTTATAAAGACACTATTGAGAAGGAAAGTGATATAATGAAGACGATCAGAAAGATAATGGAAGGCGTGGCCGCAGCCTGCATATCAGTGGCAATGTATTACTGCTTCCTGAGTGGAGCCCCTGCCGGGGGAACAGAGAGAACTGTTTATATGATCCTGGATGGAATATTCTGTATTTCTGCCTGGGTGGCAGGAGTGGGGATATTATGGTATGTGAGATGGCTTCGCAGACGGAACAAAGAACTGGGAAATATGATAAAGATTTTGCTTAAAAATGCAGACAAACTTGACAAATAGGAAATTCTGCCATACTATAAAAACCAACGAAAACGAAAGGGGAATCCTGCAAAATGAATGAAAATGTCATCAAAGCCGCACTGTTAGGATTTGGAACAGTAGGAACAGGTGTATATAAGGTACTGAAGAATCAGGAAAAGGAAATGTCGGCCAAGATTGGCTGTAAAATTGAGATAAAGAAAATCCTTGTGAGAAATATAGAGAAGGCAGCGGCGAAGATAGAAGACGCCTCTTTGCTCACCAGCCAGTGGGATGAGATTATAAATGATCCGGAGATTGAGATTGTGATTGAACTGATGGGTGGGATTAATCCTGCAAAAGAGTATATCCTTTCTGCATTAAAAGCCGGTAAGCATGTAGTCTCTGCAAACAAGGATCTGATCGCAGTACATGGTCATGAGCTTCTGGATGCGGCACATGAGAGTAAAGTGGATTTTCTGTTTGAAGCAGCAGTAGCAGGTGGTATTCCGATCATCAGACCATTGAAACAGTGTCTGGCAGGAAATCACATGACAGAAGTTATGGGTATTGTAAACGGAACCACAAACTTTATTCTGACAAAGATGACTCAGGAAGGCATGGAGTTTAAGGATGCCCTGGCACTTGCAACAGAACTTGGATATGCGGAGGCTGATCCGACTGCTGATATCGAAGGTCTGGATGCAGGACGTAAGGTAGCGATCCTTGCATCTGTGGCATTTAACTCACGTGTGGTATTTAACGATGTATATACAGAGGGAATTGCCAAGATCACATCAAAAGATATTCATTATGCGAAAGAAATGGGACGTGATATCAAGCTTCTGGGTGTTGCAAGAAACGAAGCAGACGGAATTGAAGCATATGTGTGCCCGATGCTGATTCCCAGTTCCCATCCGCTTGCAACTGTAAATGATTCCTATAATGCAGTATTTGTCCATGGAGATGCAGTGGAGGATGCCATGTTCTTCGGAAGAGGAGCAGGAGAACTTCCTACAGCCAGTGCAGTTGTGGGTGATGTATTTGATATTGTGAGAAATATTCTTGCAGGATGCTGCGGCAGAATCGGATGTACCTGTTACAAGAATATCCCTGTTAAGAAAATGGAAGATACACATAACCGTTATTTCCTCCGTCTCAAAGTAGAGGATCGCTGCGGTGTTCTTGCCGAGATGACTGCTATTTTTGCCAAATATCAGGTCAGTGTTGCACAGATTATCCAGAAAGATACCAAGGTGGAAGGGTGTGCGGAAGTAGTTGTGATCACTGAGAAGGTAAGAGAAGGTGATTTCAGAACTGCCATCGAAGAACTGAGAAACAGGGATTCCGTAAGAAAGATTTCAACGATCATTCGTGTATATGGAAAATAAGTTACTGTTCTTTTCATATATATAGTAATGAAAATGGTACTGTTCACACACCACTATTCCGCGAGGTGTTTTGGCATGAATATGCCAAAATCCCGAGACATACAAGCCAAAATTCCATTGCCGTAGGCAATTTGGAATGAATTTTGGCAACGTTACTGAGAACGGAGTGAACAGTAACTGAAAATGAAACAGATACAAAAAAAGAATTGAAAAATCCTGAGATTTTGATACTATATAAGAGATGTCAGATATAAAAGTTTTATTGTGCAGAGATGATCAGTTTTCTGCTTCTGATATCAGCAAAACAGTTATCAATTATGAATAAACATAAAAGGAGAACATTATGAGTAAAAAACCAACCGTATTAATGATTCTTGATGGATATGGTCTGAATGACAAAAAGGAAGGAAACGCTGTATATCTGGCTAAAACACCGGTTATGGACAAGCTGATGGCAGAATATCCATTTGTAAAAGGAAACGCAAGCGGACTGGCAGTAGGTCTTCCGGACGGACAGATGGGTAATTCTGAAGTAGGACATATGAATATGGGCGCAGGCCGTATCGTATATCAGGAACTTACCAGAATCACAAAAGAAATCCAGGACGGTGATTTCTTTAAGAATGAAGCTCTTCTTGCAGCAATGAAGAACGCAAAAGAGAATAACTCTGCAGTACATTTCATGGGACTTCTTTCTGATGGTGGTGTGCACAGTCATAATACACATCTTTATGGATTACTTGAGATGGCTAAGAGAGAGGGCGTTGAGAAGGTTTACGTACATTGTTTCCTTGACGGTCGTGACACACCTCCTGCATCAGGTAAAGAGTTTGTAGAGGCTCTTGAAGCAGAGATGAAGAAGATCGGTGTAGGTGAGATTGCTACTGTTTCCGGACGTTACTATGCGATGGATCGTGATAACCGCTGGGATCGTGTAGAACTTGCATACAATGCTCTTACAACAGGAGAAGGCGTAAAGGGAACAGATGCACCGGCAGCAGTTCAGGCTTCTTATGACAATGATAAGACAGACGAGTTTGTTCTTCCTACAGTTATCGAGAAAGACGGACAGCCGACAGGTGTTATATCTGATAAAGATTCTGTTGTATTCTTTAATTTCCGTCCTGACCGCGCTCGTGAGATCACAAGAGCATTCTGCGATGATGATTTCCAGGGATTTGAAAGAAAAGCAAGACCACAGGTTACTTTCGTATGCTTCACAGATTACGATGATACCATTCAGAATAAACAGGTTGCATTCCACAAGGTTCAGCTTCACAATACATTTGGTGAGTATCTTGCAGCACACAATATGACTCAGGCGCGTATTGCTGAAACAGAGAAATATGCACATGTTACATTCTTCTTCAACGGCGGTGTGGAAGAGCCGAACAAAGGAGAAGACAGAATTCTGGTTAAATCTCCGAAGGTTGCAACCTACGATCTTCAGCCGGAAATGAGTGCACCTCAGGTTTGCGAGAAACTGGTAGATGCGATTAAATCTGACAAATATGATGTGATCGTGATCAACTTTGCAAACCCGGATATGGTTGGACATACAGGCGTACAGGAAGCTGCCATCAAAGCAGTGGAAACTGTTGATGAATGTGTTGGCAAAGCAGTAGAGGCTCTTAAGGAAGTGGACGGACAGATGTTTATCTGTGCTGACCATGGAAATGCAGAACAGCTGATCGACTATGAGACAGGTGCTCCGTGGACTGCACATACAACAAATCCTGTACCATTTATTCTTGTAAATGCAGATCCGAAATATACACTGCGCGAGAACGGATGTCTTGCAGATATCGTTCCTACACTGATCCAGCTTATGGGAATGGAACAGCCTGCGGAAATGACAGGAAAATCACTTCTTGTAGAGAAATAATATAATACAAAAACTGTGAGAACTGCTTTGCAGACATCAGCAGTTCGTGATATTGACGAAACCCTCTGACACAAATCAGAGGGTTTTTTGTTTGCTTTTGGTGATTATGTAGAAAATCATGGAATTAAAAAACACATCTTGAAATGGAAAATTTTTTCAACTATAATCGCTCTGATATCTGATAAAACAGATATCGAAAACAGCAAATAAAGAGGATTAAAAAAGGATTGGGAGGGTTTATTGGAATGCAGACAGACATGACAGTTGGGAAACCAATGAAGATGATACTTGACTTTACGATACCTGTATTTATAGGTAATGTATTCCAGCAGTTTTACAACATGGCAGATGCCATAATCGTAGGAAAATTTGTAGGAACAAAAGGGCTGGCAGCGGTTGGTTCAACAGGAACGATCATGTTTCTGATCATAGGTTTTCTTATGGGACTGACAGCCGGTTTTACAGTTCTGACCTCACAGAAATTCGGTGCAGGAAAGATGGATGAGATGCGCCAGTCAGTGGGAAATGCGGCGTTACTTTCAATTATCATTTCGGTTATAATGACGGCTGTCAGTATGGTGGGGATGCACTCGCTTCTGACATTAATGCATACACCGGAGGATATTTTTCAGGATGCATATACCTACATTATGATCATATGCGGAGGTATTTTTGCACAGGTATTATATAATATCCTGGCCAGTATTCTGAGAGCACTGGGAAACAGTAAGACACCCTTGTATTTCCTGATTCTGGCGGCACTTTTGAATATAGTACTTGACCTGACGTTTATTATTGTTTTCCATATGGGAGTCGCCGGGGCTGCCTGGGCAACGATCACAGCACAGGGAGTATCTGGAGTGCTTTGCCTGATTTATATCATAAAATGCGTACCGGAATTGAAACTGAAGGCAGATGACTGGAGATTTCGTTCAGAGATTGCCAAAAAAGAAATTCTTGTGGGCATTCCCATGGGACTGCAGTATTCCATCACTGCGATCGGAACCATGATGGTACAGTCTGCGCTGAATATTCTTGGTTCCTATGCAGTAGCGGCATTTACGGCAGGAAATAAGATTGAGAATATTTTTACCCAGGCATATGTTGCAATCGGAACAACAATGGCAACATATAATGCACAGAATATAGGAGCGCGTAAACTGGACAGAGTCAGACAGGGATTTAACAGTGCGCATATTATAGGAATTACCTATGCCATTGTTACAGGTGTGATTATTTTCTTCTTTGGCAAATATCTGTCTTATCTGTTTATTTCAGATAATGCCGCAGAAGTCATCCCTATGGTTGATACTTATGTGAAATGCGTGGCAGTATTTTTCATACCACTTCACTTTGTCAATGCACTCAGGAATGGTATCCAGGGCATGGGATACGGACTGCTTCCCATGCTTGCCGGTGTTGCAGAACTGGCAGGACGTGGAATCACTGCTATGGTCGCGGCAGCTCATAAGAGTTACTTTGGAGCATGTATGGCCAGTCCGATGGCATGGGTGCTTGCCGGAGGACTTTTGATCGTTATGTATTTCTATGTGATGAAGGATATGAAACGCAGACTTGGCCTGTAAAAATAAGAAAAATCACAAGGGATTTGCCAAAGAAAACATTTTTCGGGGATATCACCTGCAAACAGTAATAAAAAATGAGAAAAAGGTGAATAGTAGGTGCAAATTGGAAGAATTATGTTATAATGAAACATGCAGCGCAGGTTTATGTGATCAGTACATAAATTCTGTGTATTGTGAAGCGTATTATTAAGAATTATAGCAAGCCTCTTAATTAACCGAATCAACAGTAATATGATTCAGAAGTAATAGGCTTCAGGAAAAATGAACGGTAACACTTATGTTGAGGAGAAAATAGATGGGCAACAAAGAAGAAAAAAACAACACAGTCCCAAATGGCAGTACGGAAATAACTGGCAGACGCCATAAATCCGCAAGACCGGGGAGAATTTCGTATGTACCGATCAGTGATGAAGATCTTGCACCTTATGAACCACCTGTTCGTAAGAAGTATAAAGGATTAAAAATTACAGGAATCGCAGTGGCAATGGTTATTGTAAGTGCCGGAGCCGCATATGCAGGTATGTCATATTATTATTCGGATAAATTCTTTGAAGGAACATCAATCAATGGTATTGACTGTTCAGGTAAAACTGCTTATGAGGCAGAACAGAAGATTGCGAAGACAGTAGAGAACTATTCCATAGAGGTTGATTCCAGAAATCTGGATCCGCAGACAATCAGCGGAGATCAGATCGGTTATAGTTATGTTTCTGATGGAAGTGTTCTGAAACTTCTGAAAGATCAGAAACCTTATGAATGGATCAGAGGTTTTTTTGAAAAGAAGAGCTATACAGCCGCTGAGAACACGACTTACGATAAAGAAAAGCTGAAAAAACAGGTGAAGGCACTTAACTGTGCACAGAAAGAGAATCAGGTAGCTCCTGAGAATGCATATGTCGCATATGGAGATTCGCAGTTTGAGATTGTTCCGGAGACAGAGGGAAGTAAGCTGGATTTGAAAAATGCTTATAACGTGCTTTCGGAAGCTGTTTCGGGAAATAAAACTTCGGTTGATTTCGACAGTGAGCCGGACGTGTATGTAAAAGCAGATATCACCAGCGACAATCCGGATCTGCAGGCGTCTCTTAATGCATGTAACAATTTCACAAAAGCAAGCATTACGTATACTTTTGGAGATGAAACAGAAACCCTGGATGGAAATACGATCAAGGACTGGCTGAATTTTGATGAAAAAGGACAGCTGATCATGGATGATACATCTTTCAGACAGCACATCGCAGATTATGTGGCGCAGCTTGCAGCGGCCCATGATACGGTGGGAACTGAAAGAGAGTTCCAGACAACAAGTGGGAGAACTGTCAGTGTATACGGTTCTGCATATGGATGGCAGATAGACCAGGCTTCAGAGGTTGCACAGCTGACACAGGAAATCCAATCAGGGACACAGACAACCAGAGAGCCGGTTTATTCTATGACAGCCAATGCACATGGTTACAATGATATAGGAAATACTTATATTGAAGTGGATCTGTCCGAACAGCATATGTATTTCTACCAGAACGGAGAAGATATCTTTGAGTCAGATATTGTTTCCGGTGATATGAGATATTCTGACCGTCAGACTCCGGCCGGTATTTATACGATTTATTATAAGAAGAGCCCGGATGTGCTCAGAGGTAAACAGCTGGCAAACGGTAAATACGAATATGAACAGCCGGTAACGTACTGGATGCCGTTTAATGGCGGTATTGGTTTCCACGATGCAAACTGGCAGCCATACTTTGGTGGAGATCGTTTCATGGAAGGCGGTTCGCATGGATGTATCAATATGCCGCCGGAGAAAGCAGCAGAACTTTATAATATTATTGACTGCAATATTCCAATCGTATGTTTCTATTAATATTGATCAGGAATTACTTTTCTGTAATCTTTTAATTGGAGGTATTGAACAGTTCTCTGAAAAATAAAAACAGGTATGGATATTCCGGGATCATTGTATATGAAACAATAGTCCCGGATTTCTATAAAAAGAAAAAAGGTTCTGTATGGTAAAATGCAGAAAGAAAGGGGAAGGTTATGAATTTTGATTCTTTAAACATCATACTGACAATTGCCGCTTTCATAGTAGGAATAATGCTTCTGACAGGACATGGGGATATTTTCCTGAAAGGTGGAAACTCGGACATCAGTAAGAAGCTTTATGATGAAGAGAAGATGGCAAAAGCAAGTGGAGTTGCGCTTATTTTGATTGGCGTTGTTTCTGCCATAGATCTTTTTACTACAGCACTGGCCTTTAAAATAGCTTACATAGTAGCACTTCTGATCATTATTGTCGGGCTTGTGTGTTATTTGAGATTAAAATGTAAAAAATAATGAATAAGGCAAGAAGGATCGAGATACAGTAAAATGTGTACGGTCCTTTTTATTTTTATGTATTAGCGTTTTTTTCTGTTTTGTGATAAAATGACATACAGGCCAAAATCCAATTGCCACAGGTAATCTGAAATGAATTTTGGCGGCGTTACTGAGAATGGAGTGAACAGTAAATAAACGAGGAAAAGATAAATTATGGTACTTGAAGAGATTGTGCAGCCTCTGGTAAAATGGTACAGGGATAATAAGAGGATTCTTCCATGGAGAGATAAGGACAATGCTTATTATACATGGGTGTCGGAGATTATGCTGCAGCAAACCAGAGTGGAGGCAGTGAAACCCTATTTTCAGAGATTTATCACAGAACTCCCGGATATTCAGTCACTGGCGGAATGTCCTGAAGAGAAACTTCTGAAGTTATGGGAGGGACTGGGATATTATAACCGCGTTCGGAACATGCAGGAAGCGGCGAAAACTGTAAAAGATGAATATAATGGCAGACTGCCTGAAGATTATCAGGCACTTTTGTCGTTAAAGGGAATAGGAAGTTATACAGCCGGTGCCATTGCATCGATCGCATATGGGGAAAAGGTTCCGGCTGTAGACGGGAATGTACTGCGTGTGATTTCCAGAATTACAGAGAGTACGGAAGACATCAGCCGGCAGTCTGTCCGCAGAAAAATAGAACAGCAGGTTTCGCAGATCATGCCCTCAGATTGTCCGGGAGACTTTAATCAGGCACTGATGGAACTGGGAGCTGTGATATGTGTTCCCAACGGTCAGGCGAAATGTGCAGAATGTCCGATTGCATTTACCTGTTTGGCTCACAGACATGATAAAGCGGATATGATTCCTGTAAAAGCACCTAAGAAAGCCAGAACACAGGACAACAGGACTGTGTTTATCATTCAGGACGGAGAATGCACAGCTATCAGGAAAAGACCTGAGAAAGGACTTTTGGCAGGCTTATATGAACTGCCAAATATTCAGGGACATTTAAAAAGCGAAGATGCGCTTTTGTACGTAAAAGAGTTGGGACTTGATCCATTATATATAGAAGAACTTCCGCCTGCGAAACATATTTTCTCCCATATTGAATGGAGAATGCAGGCATACAGAATAAAGGTATCATCCCTAAAGACAACACAGGATAAAGAACTCATTTTTGTAAGTAAAGAACAGTCAGGTAAACAATACGCAATTCCATCTGCTTTTGGAGCGTATGCAAAGTATATCAAGGAGGGCTATTAGCAGTTAAATATAAATTATAAAATTATATGATTTAAGCGTCAAAACCCCTTTTTACTGAATTTAGTCACAATATATTGTTGTAATATACGAAGTGAATATACTAAATACAGTATCCTTGGTTATTAAATTACCCTTTTGACACTCTAATCATTATATAAGTACATGTTGAATTTTATAAGATATTAGAGCAGAATATTATTGAAAGGAGTTGATACTTTGAGTAAATATTATTCTATACATGAATTTTCAAAAATTATAGGCGTATCTGCCCGGACATTACGAAATTGGGATGCCAATGAAAAACTTCATCCGCATCATACTACAGTAAGTGGCTATAGATATTATTCTGATGAGTAACTCAACCAAGTAATTATTGCGATTTGGTTTTGAGCTGATAGAATATATCGCTTCACTTTATAATTGTAAAATTGAGATTATTGATAATACTGAAAAATCCGAACAGCAGGAACTTGTTGAAGATCTGGTTCAGATAATCACAGTATTCAGTTGTAAATTACAAGGAAAACGAGCGAACAAAGCTAAGAAACTTATCCGTGAACTGATACAGGAGGAAACAGATGGTAAAAGCCATAAAAGTAATGTTGATACCAAACAATGTACAGAAAACTAAGATGTTTCAGTACGCAGGTGCTTCAAGATTTGCTTATAACTGGGCTTTGGCCAGGGAGATAGAGAACTATGAAAAAGGCGGCGGATTCATTTCAGATGCAGAACTCAGAAAAGAATTTACGAAGCTTAGACATTCTGATGAATATGCATGGTTACTGAGTATTTCAAATAATGTAACCAAACAGGCGATCAAAGATGCCTGTACTGCGTATAAGAACTTTTTTAAGGGTTTGCAGAAATTCCCAAGATTCAAGTCAAAAAAGAGATCAATGCCGAAGTTCTATCAGGACAACGTTAAGATACGCTTCAGTAATACACACGTTAAATTTGAAGGCTTTTCTTCCAGCAGGAAAGCAAATAAACAAAAAATGAATTGGGTAAGGCTTGCAGAACATGGACGTATTCCGACAGATGCTAAATATATGAACCCGAGAATATCCTTTGACGGATTGAACTGGTGGATCAGCGTATGTGTAGAATTTCCTGACTGCAGGGAAACACTTAATGATGACGGAGTCGGCATAGACCTGGGAATCAAAGACCTGGCTGTCTGCTCTGATGGGACTAAGTATAAGAACATCAATAAGAGTCAGAAAGTAAAGAAATCAGAAAAACAGAAACGCAGGTTACAGCGTAGTATCTCTCGTTCTTACGAGAAAAATAAGAAAGGGGAAAGTTACTGTAAAACAAATAATGTAATCAAAAAGGAAAAACTTTTATTAAAACGAAATCACAGATTAACAAACATCCGTAAAAATTATTTAAATCAGACCATATCGGAGATCGTAAATCGAAAACCAAGATTTATATGTATTGAAGATCTGAATGTCAGCGGAATGATGAAAAACAGACATTTATCCAAAGCAGTTCAGGCACAGGGATTTTTTGGGTTTAGAAAACAGCTTGAATATAGGTGCAGCGATAAAGGGATCCAGCTTATTGTGGCTGATCGGTTTTATCCATCATCAAAGCTTTGCAGCTGTTGTGGAAACATCAAAAAAAATTTGAAGTTATCTGACAGAGTTTATAGATGTGCGTGTGGGAATATGATTGACAGAGATTTCCAGGCATCTATAAATCTCAAGACTTATGGAGAAAAATTTGCAAGCTGACACTGAAATGTTAATACAAATATGTACGGATACGTTAGTCCGGAATTTACGCCTATGGAGAGTACAGGAACTTGTGAGTAGATTGATATTTATATCATCAAAAGCATACTCGTTGAAGTAGGAATGGAACATAGAAGTTTATAACTTTTTATAAGTTTTCTGTAACGGAAACAACAAGATGAAACTGTTAAGTATTGCGATTCCATGCTATAATTCACAGGATTATATGGAGAACTGTATAGAGTCATTGCTGGTGGGAGGAGAAGAAGTAGAGATTCTTGTAATAGATGACGGATCTTCTGACAGAACTGCTGAGATTGCAGATGCTTATGCCAGGAAATATCCGACAATTGTAAAGGCAATTCATCAGGAAAACGGCGGTCATGGAGAAGCTGTCAATGCAGGAATCAGAAATGCTACAGGATTGTATTTCAAGGTAGTGGACAGTGATGACTGGGTAAATAAAGAAGCATATGTACAGATTCTGAAAACTTTATATGAACTGCTCAGAGGTCCGCAGACAGTTGACCTTCTGATCAGTAATTTCGTATATGAGAAACAGGGGGCAACCCGTAAGAAAATCATGCAGTACCGGAAATGTCTGCCACAGGACAGAATATTTGGATGGGAAGAAGTGAAACATATGCCGAAGGGCAAATATCTTCTGATGCATTCCATGATCTATCGTACAAAATTACTTCATGAATGTAATCTGGAACTGCCAAAGCATACATTTTATGTAGATAACCTCTTTGCTTTTGAACCTCTTCCTTATGTAAAGAATATGTATTATCTGGATGTAAACTTCTATCGTTATTTTATTGGAAGAGATGACCAGTCTGTGAATGAGAAAGTGATGATTAAACGAATTGACCAGCAGATCCGTGTGAATAAACTTATGGTAAATGCTTATATTAACTGCAAAAGTACAAATAAGCACCTGAAAAAGTACATGTTCAGTTACCTGGATATTATTACAACTATTTCCTCTATTATGCTTATACGTGCCAATACAGAAGAGTCTCTTCAGAAAAAGAAAGAACTGCTGGAGTATATTAAGACAGAGGATAAACAGGTTTACAGAAAATTGCGTCACAGTCTTTTTGGAAGAGTTATGAATCTTCCGGGAAGAGGTGGAAGGAAAATGTCAGTGGCAGCCTACAAGATTAGCCAGAAATTTTATGGATTTAACTGATGTGCTCTAAATAGCAGAAAATTGTTATAACTGCAAAAAGCAGAATCTCTGAAAGACAAAATGTATTTCAAAGATTCTGCTTTTATTTTAAATCTTTTTAGTTTTCACTTTTTTTTCTTTTTACTTCTCCGAAGCAGACAGTCTGTGAAGGAGCGGAGACTTTTCTTGGATAAAAAACCAGAAAGCCAAATAATGCGAGCGTTGCACCCATGCATACATCAATTACAGAATGCTGTTTCAGGAACATGGTAGACATGATGATCAGTGCAGTCAGGGTGAAAGATGCTGCTTTTATAAGTTTCTTATCTCGCAGTGCTTCACAGTTTGTAAGCGACATATGGATTGCAAGAGAGTTAAACACATGAATGCTGGGTAGGATATTCGTAGGAGTATCTGTACTGTACAGCCATTTTACCACATCTGTAAAAACATTGTCTCTTGGAAACTCTGTGGGACGTATGTGCTGAGCATTTGGATAAACATAGGAAACAATCAGGAAAACAGTCATTCCCATCATAAGGTTAAATGCCAGTTGGTAGTATTCATGTTTGTTCTTATTAAAAAATATAAAATAAATCACAGCCAGGATCATGTATGGAAACCACAGCATATAAGGAACGATAAAGAACTCACAAAATGGAATCCAGTCATCAAATACTGTATGTACGATATGATAGCTGTGAACCGGTCTGTGCTCCAGGTAACTGAAGAGCAGGATATAAATGATGCTGTAAACAGCAATCACAAGTCCATGCCGGTATTTGGAAATAAAACGTTTCAAAATTTCACCTTCTTTGGAGAATTATTTCATACCATACCATATCATAACATCTTCATACTGCTTTTACAAATAAATTTTCTCATAAAGTATATAAAAATTTTATAAAAAAATTCTCAATAAAGTTCAGCGTTTTACAAAGTTTTAACATAAAGCAGAACAAAGATTTTACGGCTTTTTATTATACTGATATCAACTGAGCCGGAGAAATTATAGTGATTTTCGAAAATGTCATGTTGTTTCCGGAGATTGTATACTGGTTTCGGCTTATGGCATTCAGCAAATAATTGTAAATGGAGAACAGAAAAATGATATATTTGGTAGAAGATGATGAGAGTATACGTGAACTGGTGATATATACATTGAAAAGTCAGGGATTTGAAGCAAAAGGATTTGAAAGACCTTCTCACTTCTGGAAAGCCCTGGAAAAGAAAAAACCTGCACTTCTGCTCCTTGATGTGATGCTGCCGGAAGAGGATGGGATTTCCATATTGAAGAAATTGCGTATGCGTCCGGATACACGTAAACTTCCTATTATCATGCTGACAGCAAAAAGCAGTGAATATGATACAGTGGTAGGTCTTGACAGCGGGGCAGATGACTATATTCCAAAACCATTCCGCATGATGGAACTGATCTCAAGGATCCGCGCATTATTAAGAAGAACAGAAGATGACGGCGCAGAAGAATATCGGACAGGAAACCTTTATGTCTGCCCTTCCAGACATATTGCAACTGTAGATAAAAAGAATGTAAATCTTACATTAAAAGAATATGAAGTATTATGTCTGCTTCTGAAAAACAGCGGAACTGTACTTTCCAGAACCCAGCTTCTGAATCAGGTCTGGGGGTATGAATTCGACGGAGAGAGCAGAACCGTTGATGTACATATCCGAACACTGAGACAAAAACTGGGAAGTGCCGGTGAGCTGGTGGAGACAGTTCGTGGAGTCGGATATAAAATTAATATGAAATAAAGTTAAAGAATAACTGGAAACAGGAATTTATCTATGCTATACTTTTAAATATGAGAATTGCAGGAGTTGCAAAGAGCAAAGCAAAATAGCTTTTGATCCTGACATCTTAAATATAAGCAGATGCCAAAAATAAATGGACAGCTGCCCGAAATCAACGGTCAGGGATATCAGAAACCCTGACTGTAGATTTTTATAAGGAGTTATTTATTTTATGAAATCATTAGTAATAGCAGAGAAACCTTCTGTTGCCAGAGATATTGCCAGAGTACTTCACTGTACACAGAAAGGAAATGGTACCCTTGAGGGAAAAGATTACGTAGTCACCTGGGCACTTGGACATCTTGTTACGCTGGCAGATCCTGAGGAATACGATAAGAAGTATATGAAATGGGAAATATCCACACTTCCCATGATGCCGGATCGAATGAAGCTGGTAGTTATTCGACAGACCGGTAAACAGTACAATGCAGTAAAAACGCAGCTGTACAGAAAAGACATAAACGATATTATAATAGCCACAGATGCCGGAAGAGAAGGTGAACTGGTAGCCCGCTGGATTCTTGACAAAGCGGACTGTCATAAACCAATCCGTAGACTGTGGATTTCTTCAGTTACAGACAAAGCTATCAAAGAAGGATTCGGAAATCTGAAAAACGGACATGAGTATGATAATCTGTACAGAGCAGCTGTGGCAAGAGCGGAAGCTGACTGGCTGGTGGGAATGAACGGTACAAGGGCACTTACCTGTAAATATAATGCCCAGCTTTCCTGCGGGCGTGTACAGACTCCTACACTGGCGATGATTGCGAAACGGGAAGAAGAGATACGGGCATTTAAGCCGAAGGAATATTACGGAATCACCCTGAAAGCAGGTGATATCACCTGGACATGGAAGGAACCAAAGAGTAAGAGCTTCAGAACTTTTAATAAAGAACGGGCAGAGGAGATTTCCGATGTTCTCAGAAATCAGTCTCTGGAAGTAACTTCCGTAACCAGCAAAGAGAAAAAATCCTTTGCACCGGGTTTGTATGACCTGACCACACTGCAGAGAGAGGCAAATCGGAAATATGGATATTCTGCAAAGCAGACTCTGAATATCATGCAGCGTCTGTATGAAAATCACAAAGTACTCACTTATCCGAGGACAGATTCCAGATATATTGGAAAGGATATTGTTCCTACAATTAAAGAACGACTGAGAGCCTGCGCAACAGGACCGTACAGAAAACCGGCAGGCGCACTGATGAATCAGCCTGTTCGTGCAAATGGAAGTTTTGTGGATGATAAAAAGGTCAGCGACCATCATGCAATTATCCCTACGGAGCAGTTTGTGCAGCTTGACCATATGACAAATGAAGAACGTAAGATTTACGATATGGTAGTTCGCAGATTCCTCAGTGTGCTGTATCCGCCTTTTGTTTATGAACAGGTGAGCATGGAGGGAATTGTTGCTGGAGAACTTTTTGCTGCCAGCGGGAAAGTTGTAAAAAGTGCCGGATGGAAAGATGTGTATGAAAATACGGACGACACTGAAGAGGATGAGGATACTGCTGACGATGCGCAGAAATTGAAAGATCAGAAGCTTCCACAGATGAAGAAAGGTGAGAGACTGCATATAGAGAATGTATCCATGAATACAGGCAGGACAAAGCCACCTGCAAGATTCACAGAAGCAACGCTTCTTGCAGCAATGGAGAATCCGGTGCGCTATATGGAGAGTCATGATACAAAGGCAGCGAAAACTCTCGGTGAGACAGGTGGTCTGGGGACTGTTGCCACAAGGGCCGATATTATTGAGAAACTGTTTAACAGCTTTCTGATGGAGAAAAAAGGCAATGAAATCCATCTGACCTCCAAGGCAAAGCAGCTTCTGGAACTGGTACCCGAGGAACTGCGCAAGCCGGAACTGACCGCAGACTGGGAGATGAAGCTTGGAAATATTGCAAAAGGTAAAATGAAACAGGAAACCTTCCTGAAAGAAATCAGGAACTATACCTGTGACATTGTAGATGAGATCAAAACCGGACAGGGAACCTTCAGGCATGATAATCTTACAAACAAAATCTGCCCGAACTGCGGAAAGAAGCTTCTGGCAGTGAATGGAAAGAATGCAAAAATGCTTGTATGTCAGGACAGAGAGTGCGGTTATAAAGAAACCCTGTCCAGAACTACCAATGCCCGTTGTCCCAAGTGTCATAAACGTATGGAAATGTATGTGAAAGGTAAGGAAGAGACATTTATCTGTGCCTGCGGCTATAAAGAAAAGCTCTCTGCTTTTCAGGCGAGAAGGGCCAAAGAGGGAGCAGGAGTCAATAAGCGTGATGTTCAAAAATATATGAGACAGCAGCAGAAAGAAGCCAAGGAGCCGGTGAATAATGCATTTGCACAGGCACTGGCAGGATTAAAACTGGAATAACTATATCACTCTCTTGTCTGCGAATCCGCATTCTATGCGATGGGTATAGTTATTTACGAAACGATGTACCAGGTAAAATAAAAAAGAAGGGAAGATAATATTATGGCAGTACAGGATGATCATATGATAAGAAATATTCAGGACGTAGGAAGACTGATCGCGAAGCTTCTGCTTCATGAGCAGCAGCCCAATTACAAACTTCCGGAGAAGGAAGCAGATTACACAGAGGCAGACCGGCTTTTTGCTACAATTATGAAACTGGCAGAAGAAGGCAAGATCAATGAAGCAGAAAACGAATTATATATGGGTATGGTAGAAGATGATGTAGACTATCTGGAACTGGCACTGACCTTTTATCTGTATCTGAATGATATGGATGGAGATTTCCTGGATGATAACGGATATTCAAGGGAGGAAGTTTTGGAAGGTATGAAAGATCTTGCTTCAGACTGGGGTGTTACAGGATTAGAGGCTTTTTGAGAGAAAGGAAAAAGCATAGCATATGCGCAGAGAACAGACACTGGAAGAGATTTCGGATGGTAAATTATATGATTCTAATGATATGGTAAAGGCAGACTGCCATGACTGTGAAGGCTGCTGTGACTGTTGTCAGGGAATGGGAGATTCTGTGCTCCTGGATCCATATGATGTATACAGATTGTCGGCAGGATTACAGAAATCAGCAGAGCAGCTTTTACAGGAATATCTGGAACTGGGAGTGACAGATGGAAATATCCTTCCGCATCTTCGGATGACAGGAGTTAAGGAACAGTGTATATTCCTTAACAGTGAAGGACGCTGTCACATCCACTCTATTCGGCCGGGATTCTGCAGATTATTCCCGCTGGGAAGATTCTACGAGAATGGCAGTTTTAAATATATTCTTCAGATTCACGAATGTCCTAAAACAAACCGCAGTAAGATCAAGGTAAAGAAGTGGGTGGACACACCGGATCTGAAAAAATATGAGAAATTTGTAAATGACTGGCATTATTTTCTGCTGGATGTGCAGGAAGTACTGTACAATGCTGAGGATCCAGATCTGATCAGAAATCTGAACCTCTTTGTGGTGAACAGATTCTATCTCAAACCATATGATCAAAATCAGGATTTCTACATACAGTTTTATGAGAGACTGAAAGAAGGAAAAGAATTGCTGGCATTGGCGTAGGAGAGACATATGAGTTATCAGAACGAATGGCTTCTTTTTGAGGCAGAAGATGAGTTTGATGAAATTAAGCACAGAGAACCGACAGAGGAATTATTGTTCTATCGTGCAGTTGCAAGTGGAGATATAAAAACTGTTAAGAAGAATTGTGAACGGCAGAGATTTACAGAGTGTGATGGTGTGGGAGTACTGTCAAAGAATGCGGTCACAAATATGAAATATCATTTTGTTATCACTACCGCAATGATAACCAGACTCTGTAAACAAAATGGAATGGAGATGGAACAGGCATTTCGCCTGAGTGATTTTTATATTCAAAAGCTGGATGGCATTCATACAGTAGAAGAGGTTCAGAGCCTTCATGATGAGATGGTGATGGATTATACTGAAAAAATGCGCAGATATTTCAGAGACAACACTTATTCTAAACATATCAACGCAAGTAAAGAATACATTTATTCTCATATCAAAGAACGAATTACAATAGAAGATCTTGCAGATTCACTTGGAGTATCTGCGAGCTATCTCTCCAGATTATTTAAAAAAGAAACAGGAATATCGGTCAGTGCCTATATCCGCAGACAGAAGATAGAAATGGCGAAAAATCTTTTGCAGTACAGTGATTATTCGATCATTGAGATTGCAAACCGTCTTTCCTTTTCTTCCCAGAGTCATTTCATCCAGCAGTTTAGGGAAGTTACGGGAATGACACCGGGTAAATACAGGGATGAACATTATATGATACACTGGGATATAGAAAAAGAACTTTGTGTCGCATCAGAGTCGGAACTGAAAAAAGAACAGGATTAATCAAAATATTAAGATAAGTAAAACAGGCGGCTAGAGCGTGTCTGAAAAAGGCTTTCTGCAAGATGTGCGTCACAATTTGTGGTATATTTTGCCCGGATGAGGGCGCCGTAGCGGGCTACGGCAACTGAATTCGGGTGAAATATACCGCAAAGTGGGGCGTGCAGATTGCGGGAATGATTTTTCAGACACGCTCTAGCTTACAGGGAATATAAATTTTCTGTAAGCCGGCCGCTTATTTTCATCTGGTAATATCGGGGGATTAAAGAGTTAATATGACTTCGTTCTTATCCTGAAGAAGGTTTTCAGGGATATAATTATCTGCTAATTTCTGTCCGTTAAGAACCAGACTGCAGCAGCCAGATTCTTTTTCGTCTGGATTTTCTACAGAGATATGAAGCTGTTTTCCACGGAAAACTTTCTCAATCTCAAAGTGTTTCCAGCTTTTTGGCACAGAAGGAGACAGTCGAAGTCCTTCAAGATCAGGGCGAAGTCCGAGGATACCTTCCACACATCCTACCATTACAGTAGAAGCAGTTCCTGTCAGCCAGTGAACATGAGAGCGTCCAAAGTGTTTGCTTGCTTTTCCCTCTGTAAACTGACCATAGCAGTATGGTTCAAGACGACGGATTTCGGCACAGTCATTCTGCGCAGCAGGAGAATTTTCCATAAAATAGGTAAAAGCACGTTCTCCATGACCGCGGAGTGCTTCAGCAAGAATCAGCCAGCCCTGGGATTGGGAGAAAATACCGGAGTTTTCTTTGGTTCCCTGATTATAGATAACTGCCAGTGCACCATCGAAAGCATGCGCATGATAAGGCGGATCCATAAGGATCGCACCATATTTTGTGTTTAGACGTTCGTATACATTGTTCAGTGCAGCGTCTCCCTGTTCAGGGCTGGCAAGACCACTGATGACAGCCCAGCTCTGAGGATTCAGCCACATATTTGCTTCAGGAGCAGCAGCTTCACCGATTCTTTCTCCTGATTCTGTATAACCACGTACGAAGCGGTCGTTATCCCAGCACAGTTCCTGAACTTTTTCGCCAAATGCTTTCTGAGTTTCTTCAAGATACTGTACATATTCTGTATCTTTTTTATATTCGGCAAAGATTTTCAGGATTGTCATTGCATAATAGAACTGTAAAGCAACAAAAGAAGATTCTCCGTTTGCACCCAGACGGAGACAGTCATTCCAGTCTGCATAAAGTCCGGCGGGCATTCCATGAGGTCCAAGGTGATTAAGAGAGAAAGCAACCGCACGTTTCAGATGTTCATATACAGTAGCTTCATCTTTGTTGGCAAAAGGAATCACTTCATCAAGAAAAGCAGTGTTTCCGGTTTCTGAAATATATTTATATACAGTTGGGAAAAGCCATAATGCATCATCTGCACGGTAAGCCGGATGGCCGGTTTCCTGTACATAAGAAGCATCATCCGGAGTATCTTCTTTTCCAGGTGTGTGAGTAAACTTGACAAGAGGGAGTCCGCCACCGTTATTTACCTGCGCAGACAGCATGAAACGAATCTTTTCCAGTGCCATTTCCGGTGCCAGATGGATGATTCCCTGAATATCCTGTACAGTATCTCTGTATCCGTATCCATTTCTGAGTCCACAGTAAATGAAGGAAGCTGCACGGGACCAGATGAAAGTCATAAAACAGTTGTATGCGTTCCAGGTATTAATCATAGTATCAAATTCCGGACTTGGAGTGCTGACTTTAAGATTATCAAGCTTACTGTTCCAGTCAGCTTTTAATGCTTCCAGTTCTTCTGCTACAGTTGGAGCCGGATTTTCGTAACATCTGATTACTTCAGCAGCTTCAGATGACGGTTTCATTCCAAGAAGAAAAGCAATTGTTCTGGTTTCACCTGCTTTAAGAGTTATTTTGCAGGAGAGAGCACCACAGGAGTTTTCATTATAGCTTGTCTTATCACCAAGATCACCACAGACAATACCTTCAGGGTTTCCATATCCATGGTAACTTCCGAGAAATTCATTTTTGTCCCCACAGTAAGAAGAAACCTCAGCACCTGCAAGTCCAAAGAAACGTTCTGTCACATTTTTCTCATCTACATTCTCATTTTCAGGAATTGCATCAAGATTTCCATGAATCTGCTGAGTAATTCTGTTTCCTTCGAACAGTGTACGAGAAATAAAAAGAGAGTACTGTAAATTAACCTGATCCTGTTCGTAATTGCTGTGGTTGGTAAACTCTGCATATCCGCTGAGAGTCAGGTTCCTTTCGTGATCAGAATGATTGGTCACAGATAATGCCCATACTTCATAACTTTTTCCAAGAGGAACATAGTAAAGGGCTTCTGAGTGAATATCGCTGTAGTCGGCAGAAATTTTTGTATAACCGATTCCGTGACGGCATTCGCTCTTATACTGAGCCAGATCTTTGCCTACAGGCTGCCAGGATGCAGACCAGAAGTCTGATGATCTGTCATCGCGAATGTAAATGTAACGTCCCGGCTGGTCAAAGTTATTAAAAACATAGCGCAGGATACGTCCGTTTGCACCGGATTTTGCAAAACTGTAGCCCCCTGCATTATTGGAAATGATTGCACCGTACTCCGGGGAACCCAGATAGTTTACCCATGGTGCAGGTGTTGCCGGATTAGTAATCACGTATTCTCGGTTTTCATTGTCAAAATATCCGTATTTCATATAGTAAATCCTTTCTGTTAGAACAATATTTATAACAGCCTGTCGCCTGCTTTTATGGAGGCTGAGCAGCTATTGTTTTCAGGCAAGTGTCACTGTAATTTCATGAAGATCAGAAGAGAGGTTGTTAATAAATTCTCTGGAGATCATAATATGGGAATCTTCTACGATTTCTATTGCTGTTTTGTCGCAGTCCGCAGCGGCGATATGATAAGAACCATAATCTTTTCTGTCTGTGTTTCGGTAGGTAACATGGAACTGTTTTCCTGCAAAAGTAACAGAGACAGAAGCAGTTCCTGCTTCATCGAACTGTTCTGCCAGAAGTTTTGGATGAACCAAAAGGTTTCCGAAAACTCCACGGACACCAAAGACCTCTGTGATCATGGTAAAAAGATACCAGCTTGCAGCACCTGTCAGATAATGATACATGCCACGTCCGTCTGAACGGAAATATTCAGGAATTCCCGGGTAAATATGGCTGGTATCAAAGTCGAGAGCTGTATCAGACAGAGAACGCAATGCTTTCCAGCCTTCTTTTGCAAAGCCTCTCTGATATAAGGCATTTGCATACATAACTGCCATATGAGAGAAAACAGCACCGTTTTCTTTTTCGCCATAAGCGAAACCGAACATACGTCCCATATCAAACTTCAGTTCCTGAAAATCTGTGTTCAGGCGGTAACCGCCAATTTCTTTTCTGTAAAGATAATGATCTGCGCTTTTTACGATTTTTCTGATCTGCGCATCAGTGGCAACATTTCCCATAATAGAGAAAACCTGGCCCGTGAGCATCATACGCACCTGTTCATGGTGGAAACCTTCCACTGCCTCTCCATGATTATCGTAATAGCTGTTATACCATCCTTCTTCGTTGTCTTTGCCATCAATCCATTCCTGTGAACGGATATGATTTGTCAGCCAGTTGGATTTCTGGATCAGGTTGGCAGCAAGTGTGGAGAGAGAGAAGTTTTTCTTTCTGCCGCTCAGGTTATGCCTGCAGCTTTTGGCATATTCAGTAAGAACCTTTTTCTTTTCAGATACACTGTCAAACATATCTGTCTGGTCGTTCAGCAGGATTTCAATTTCCTCTGACAGTGGGATACTGGTTTCGCCTGCAGATTCCATAAGGCGTAATATGGAAGCAAGAGTGTGGAGATTGCCCGCATAAGCACAGGTAAAGGCAACACTTTCACCATTTTCTGCTGCCATATCCAGGGCATCGTTCCAGTCAGCTCCGCGGAGACGGTAAATATTATGAACACCTACATCATAAAAAGCGGCAAGCTGCTGGATCAGAATGTGCTCCAGAACACTTCCGGTATATACCTGACCGTCTTCGGTGCGCTGTTTATTTCCATATGCGTCATTCCAGAGAGTATCAATTTCTGTGCCGCGCATGGTTTGTGCATCTTTAAAATAAGGAACCTGTTTCTTAAGGATCTCTATATCTCCGGTCTGATTAATATAAAGACTGGTCGTGATTAGCGGCCAGAGTGCATGATCCATCCATACACGTGCGATTCCGTTTCTGTCAGCGATAAAATTGCCGTCACCGTCTCCGATAATAGTAGCATTTGTACCATCAATACGTACGCCGCCATAATTCTTTTCAATCATGGCACCTACATTCTGAGGATTCATCAGCAGAAGAGAAAGACAATCCTGCCACAGATCACGCCATCCGCGTCCACCACGTCCGTAATCATGATGAGGAAGGAAAGAACAGCCAAATAAACGGCGCAGGAATGGCTGGAAACTTACCCATTTCATATAACTGTCAAAGTCAGGATCCTGTGTGTGGAAGTCAACGTTTACCTGTTTTTTCCAGTAAATTCTGGTTTCTTCCAGTGCATTTTTTACTTTATCGGAAGTATTGTATTTTTCAAAAATATTTTCAATTTCTTCTTTACTGTCGGCAATACCTGATAATAAAATAAAGTCTGTTTTTTCACCGGGAGCCAGTGTGAAAGATGAGAAACAGAAAGCACCCATTGCTTCCTTTCCTGCTGCCAGACTGTGTGCGGGAACTCCTTTATATCCTTCATATACTGTGCGTGGATGTGTATAGGTACCACCTTCTCCGATAAAATCTTCTACAGTCGGATAATAGGAAATCGGATTTTCTCCCTTTCCGGAACAGCCATTTACATAATAGATTTTATGATTTGGCTGATGTCCACGCTCGTCAAATGACATGGTGGGGCAGACGTTGATTCCATGTTCTGTTGTCTCGATACGATGGAGCATGGAAGTGACATTTCGATGATCACGAATGTTATCTGCACTTCTTCCGTAAACAGGAATTGCACCATATGCAGTAAATTTCTGTACAGTATCTGTCTGGTTTTCAATTGTCACATACATAATCTCCACATTATCACTTTTGGGGATAAAAGAAGTAACTGTGGAGATGAGCCCAAGTTCTCTGGAAGTCCTTTTCAAAGTCTGCCACATGAATCCGGCGGTTAGTTCACTGTCTTCCTGCCTGTCAGTAAAACGGTCGGCTTCCTGCTGAGCAGAGGAACCTGTTACTGAATAAGGAATGTGTCCTTCTTTTACGATCCAGAAATTTCTGGAAGAACGATTGTTATGAAGATTTTCGGAACTGACCGGTTCCAGCAGGAAGGTATCCTGATCAATTTTGCTGTCACCTCCAAGCACTGGTGTGACGGAACTTTTCAGACCTGCTTCTGATGCAAGAGGAAAATAAAGATAACTGGTATTTTCCGGTCTGTTCACACAAAAGCTTCCATGATTATCAATAAACTTAATATGTTTCAACATTTTTCTCCTTCCATAAATATTGTATGGAAATTATATCGGAACTGAGATCTTTCGGAAATAAGAAACATGAAGTAAGTATCAGAATCATGACATAAAATAACACAATTCCAGAAAAATATATGAGCAGGTAATGAATCAGATTGCGAATATTCATCTGGCTGATTTATAGAAAAATGGTACTTTTTATACAAAAATACTAATAAAAAAACAGAAAGATTATGATTTTAGGAAAGATTTCCTTATTAAATGACAAAATCTGTCTGTATATAAAAAGAACACAATGAGGTCATGAATCTGACATTTTGGTGGAAATTATAATATACCCGAAAAGCAGTTTAAGCTATAATCTGATACATCAGGTGAGGCAAGAAACTCACAAAGAGAAAAAAAGAAAAAGGAGGGCTTTTTTAATGAAAAAGAAAGCATTAGCTGTTTTACTTACAGCATCCGTAATTGCAGGTACAATGGGCGGAACCGCTACAATCGTACATGCAGATGAAGAAGGAAAAGTAATCAATATTTATTCCTGGAATGATGAATTCCGTCAGCGTCTGGAAGCAGTATATCCTGAAGTAAAAGAAACATCCAAAGACGGAACAGTAACAACATTAAACGATGGAACAGAAATTCACTGGATCATAAATCCAAATCAGGATGGTGTTTATCAGCAGAAACTTGATGAAGCTCTTATGAATCAGGCTGATGCATCAGCAGATGATAAGGTAGATATCTTCTTATCAGAAACAGATTATGTATACAAATATACAGATGCAGCAGCGGATGTGGCAATGCCTCTGAAAGATCTTGGAATTGATCCTGACAAAGATCTTGCAGATCAGTATGACTTTACAAAAACAACTGCATCTGATGCAGATGGAGTACAGAGAGGATCTACATGGCAGTGCTGCCCTGGACTTCTTGTATATCGTCGTGATATTGCCAAAGATGTGTTCGGAACCGACGATCCTGAAGAAGTAGGCAAGAAAATGAAAGACTGGGATACAGCAAAAGCTACAGCTGAAGAACTGAAAGCAAAAGGATATTACACATTTGCTTCTTATGCTGATACATTCAGACTGTATGGAAACAGCATTTCCCAGCCATGGGTAGAAGACGGTGCAACAACTGTTAATGTGGACCAGCAGGTAATGAACTGGATCAAAGATTCCAAAGAATGGCTGGATGCAGGATACCTGAACAAAACTGTAAAAGGTCAGTGGAATGATGACTGGAACAAAGCTATGGGATCTGAATCCAAAGTATTTGCATTCCTCTTCCCGGCATGGGGAATTGACTTTACATTGAAACCAAACTGGGATGGAGAAGACGGAGAATGGGCTGTTACAAATCCACCACAGGAATACAATTGGGGCGGTTCTTACATCCATGCAGCAACAGGAACAGATAATCCGGAACATGCAAAAGATATCATTCTTGCACTGACAGGAAATAAGGACAATTTATTAAAGATTTCCAAAGATTATTCTGACTTTACAAATACAAAGAGTGGTATGCAGGAAGTTGCAACAGATGATACTTTCGCATCTGACTTCCTTGGCGGACAGAATCCATTTGAATATTTCGCACCGGTTGCAGAGAACATCAAGATCGCACCACTTTCTGCTTATGACCAGGGATGTGTAGAACTGCTCCAGAACGCTTTCAGCGATTACTTCCAGGGTCAGGTAGACTATGACAAAGCAAAATCAAACTTTGAAACAGCAATCAAAGAACGTTATCCGGAAATCCAGGAAGTTAACTGGGCTGAATAATAAACGCTTTTGAATTGACAGTTAAAAAGTTTCAGGTGTAAATAACCTGTACAGATGCATTTGTATTTGCCAGACACACATGAACGCGATGTGTGTCTGGCGCTAATATGTAAAGGAAGGAATGCTGAACTATGAAAAAAAAGAAAAGCATCAGCTATGCAAAATGGGGATACATCTTTATCCTTCCATTTTTTATAACTTTTTTAATCTTTTCTTTGATTCCGCTGGTAGATACTGTACGTTATAGTTTCTATGAATATTATCGTTCAGGAATTAAAGAAATCGGACCGAATTTTATTGGAATTGCAAACTATCTGAGTCTGTTGAAGTCAGATATGCTCAAATACAGTGCTAATACACTGATTCTGTGGGTAATCGGATTTGTACCGCAGATTGTGATCGCACTGGTTCTGGCATGTTGGTTTACAGATGCGCGTCTGAAGATCCATGGACAGCAGTTTTTCAAGGTTGTTATTTATCTTCCTAACCTGATCATGGCTTCTGCATTTGCATTATTGTTCTTTACCATGTTCTCTACCAACGGACCGATTAACTCTATTCTGATGTCTCTGGGATGGGTTAAAAATCCGATAGATTTCATGGGTTCTGTAATCGGAACCAGATCTCTGGTCGGATTTATGAACTTCCTGATGTGGTTTGGTAATACAACAATTATGCTGATGGCTGCTGTTATGGGTATCAGTATGGATATTTTTGAAGCATCTGAACTGGATGGCTGTAACAGTATCAAGAGATTTTTCTATATCACACTGCCGCTGATCCGTCCGATCCTTGCTTATACACTGATCACATCTATCATCGGTGGTCTTCAGATGTTCGATGTTCCTCAGATTCTTACAAATGGACAGGGAAATCCGGACCGTACATCTATGACTCTGATTATGTTCCTGAACAGCCACTTAAAGAGCAAGAACTATGGTATGGCAGGTGCACTGTCCGTATATCTGTTTATTGTCAGCGGTATTTTATGTATGATCGTATATAAGATGACAAATGACACAGACCCGGACGGATCTAAGAAAGCTGCAAAGAAAAAAGCAAAAGAAGAAAGAAGGAGGAGATAAACTATGAAACCAAATACATCAGGTCGTGTGCGCAGTATTTTTGTTCATCTTGTGCTGATCTTTTTATCCTTCCTGTGTCTGTTTTTCTTTTACATTCTGATTGTAAATGCAACACGTTCCCATGCGGATCTGCAGAAAGGATTTTCAGCACTTCCCGGAAAATATTTTCTTGAGAATCTGAAGAATGTGGCAAATGACGGAAGTTTCCCGATGTTCCGCGGTATTCTTAACAGTGTTGTTGTATCTTCCTGCAGTGCTGCACTTTGTACATATTTTTCTTCTTTGACAGCTTATGGTCTATATGCTTATGATTTTAAAATGAAGAAAGCAGCTTTTACCTTTATTATGGCAATTCTTGTTATGCCTACACAGGTAACAGCAATGGGATTTTTACGACTGATCACAAAGATGGGAATGTATGACTCTTTACTTCCGCTGATCATTCCATCCATTGCATCTCCGGCAGTCTTTTACTTTATGTACAGTTACCTTCAGTCTTCCCTTCCTTTATCCCTTGTGGAAGCGGCAAGAATTGATGGCTCCGGAGAATTCAGAACCTTTAACAGTATTGTACTTCCGATCATGAAACCGGCAGTAGCAGTACAGGCAATCTTTACTTTCGTAGGATCCTGGAACAATTACTTCGTTCCTGCCCTGATCATTCAGTCAAAGAGCAAAATGACAGTGCCGATCCTGATTGCAACTCTGCGTGGTGCTGATTATATGAACTTTGATATGGGTAAAATTTACATGATGATCACTGTTGCGATCGTGCCAATCATTATTGTATATCTGCTTTTATCCAAATACATTATTGCAGGTGTAACACTTGGTGGTGTAAAAGAATAATGAGAATTAAGAACCCCCATAGAGAGAATGCTATGGAGGTTCTTTTCATGAGAATTATAATATTAAAAACAGGAGTATAATTATATGAAGAAATGGATTTACAGTGGAACTAGAGAAGAACAGCCGTCAGAGAGAGAACTGATGCATGGAAAGCTTGCCAGAAAAGCGGCGTCAGAAGGCATTGTTCTGCTGAAAAATGAAGGAATCCTTCCATTAAAGAAAGATACAGCTGCTGCACTTCTTGGGTATGGAGCAGAGAAAACCGTAAAGGGTGGAATTGGTTCTGGAGATGTTAACAACAGAAAGAATATTTCTATTTATCAGGGACTGAAAGAAGCAGGAGTAAAAATTGTAAGCGAAGACTGGATCAGCGATTATCACAATCGCTATGAGCAGGCGAGAGAGGCGTGGAAAGAAAAAGTTCTGGAAGAAGCTAAGAAAGTAGATAATCCTTTTGATGCCTATGCAGAGAATCCTTTTGCAATGCCGCTGGGACGTAAGGTGGTAGAGGAAGATATCTGTGAAGCAGATGTGGTGATTTATGTGATCAGTCGTATTTCAGGAGAAGGAAAAGACCGCCGCAAAGTAAAGGGAGATTACTATTTAAGCGAGAGAGAAGAGGAAGATTTACGTTATCTTGCAGAAATGAACAAACCTGTGATCCTTATTCTTAATGCAGGTGGTCCTGTGGAGCTGACAGATATTCTGGAACAGACAGACAATATAAAAGGAATCTTAAATATTTCTCAGCTTGGTCAGGAAGGGGGAGATGCACTGGCTGATGTACTTCTGGGAAAAGAAGTGCCGGGCGGTAAACTGACAACAACCTGGGCAAGGCGATACGAGGATTATCCGGCTTCAGAAGAGTATGGGTATCTGAATGGCAATCTGGAAAAGGAAAAATACAAAGAAGGTATTTATGTAGGTTACAGATATTTTGACAGCTTTGACAAAAAGGTGATGTTTCCGTTTGGGTTTGGTCTTTCTTATACTATGTTTGAGATGAAGTGTTGTAGCATAAATATGGAAGAAAGTAAGATCAGAGCAGAGGTTCAGGTTACAAATACAGGAAATGAATATGCTGGTAAAGAAGTGGTACAGATTTATGTTACGCTTCCGCAGACAGAACTGGAAAAAGAGTATAAGAGACTGGCAGGTTTTGCAAAAACCAGACTTCTGAAGCCGGGAGAAACACAAACACTTACTGTTGAGATTCCACAGAAACAACTGGCTTCTTTCAATGAGGAAACACATACATGGATAGTGGAAAAAGGCAAATATGGCATTCTGGTCGGAAACAGTTCAGACAAACTGAAACTGGAAGCAGTTCTGGTAGTTTCAGATGATACAGTACTGGAACAGATGGATAAAATCTGTCCGCTTCAGGAAGAACTGGAACAGATTTATCTGACAAAAGAATTGAAAGAAAAATCTGTGCAGAGACAGGAAAAACTGATAACAGCGCAGGTTCCGGAATATTATTTTAAACCTGCGATGATACCGGCAAAATCGGAAAATGCCGGAAAAAATCAGGAAAATCTGACAGAGGAAGAAAAAAGATTTGTTTCTGTTCTGGAAGACAGAACTACAGAAGAGCTGATTCCTCTGCTTTATGGAAAGATTTCAGAGAATATCAGTACTCTTGGTGCAGCAGGGATTCGAGTACCGGGATCAGCAGGTGAAACCTGCGGTACTTTGGAAGAGTATGGAATCCCCTCTCTTGTTATGGCGGACGGTCCGGCAGGTATCCGCCTCAGACAGTGGTATGAAGTAGATAAAGAGACAGACAGCATCTATGAAATGGGAGTTCTTGGTTCACTGGAAAATGGAATTCTGGAACCTGGTGTGCATCATGAGAATGCAGACACTTATTATCAGTACTGCACAGCTTTTCCTGTAGGAACAGCACTGGCACAGACCTGGGATACAGATCTCATGACAGAGTTTGGAAAAGCAATCGCAGAAGAAATGGAAGAATTTCATGTAAATCTGTGGCTTGCACCGGGTATGAATATTCACAGAAACCCATTATGTGGAAGAAATTATGAATATTATTCAGAAGATCCATATCTGTCAGGGATGCTGGCAGCAGCAGTGATCCGGGGTGTTCAGAGCAAGTCAGGATGTGGCGTAACAATCAAGCATTTTGCATGTAATAATCAGGAAGATAACCGCATGGGTGTTGACTCCTGCGTATCCGAACGTGCGCTCAGAGAAATCTATCTCCGCGGATTTGAAATTGCAGTAAAAGAAGGAAATCCTGTTTCTATTATGACTTCCTATAATCTTATCAACGGTATTCATGCGGCGAACAGCAAAGATCTGTGCATGACAGTTGCCAGAAAAGAATGGGGATTTGACGGAGCAATTATGTCAGACTGGAACACAACAGTTCCGGAAGATGGAAGCGTTCCATGGAAATGTGTGGCAGCAGGCAATGACATTATCATGCCTGGAAATCCGGATGATGATAAGAATATTCGCCAGGCATATAAAGAAGGTAAACTTACAGAAGAAGAAATCCGAAATTGTGCCGGACATCTGGTATCTATGATCCGTAGATTAGAGCGTACAGATTGTTGAAATGATTTTTCAAACATGCTCTAAATGAAAACAGATAGAATTCTGGCATATGCTGAAAATACAGTAATGAGAGGACAATATTAATTATTAAAATCAATCGGAAGACCATCAGAGGCCTTCCGATTGATTTAGTGCTCATAATAACTGGATTTTTTATTTGCATCAGCAGATTTTCAGCAGATTTTCAAAGGAGAAAATCTCTTTTTCAGACATTAATTCTTCAAATCTGTTCAGGTTAAGATCTGAGTGTTCCAGTTCTCTTGAAAACTGATAACAGATACGGATCTGGTCATCCAGCTTAAACTGCCGGTTGTTTTTCAGATAGGTTCCCACATTTAATTCATGGATGAACAGGGTGCACACAACTGCCATTTTCACCTTGGCGAAGATCTCATCATCATAAACTGCACCGCAGAAATAGGTATAGATCCAGTAAACAAGAAGCTGTTCCTCCTGAATCTGCCAGTCCGGATAAGAGAAATCAAATTCACTTTTCTGCCAGGAATAAAGATTTCCGGAGTCAGACTGCGGATCTGTATTTCCATTATACAGTGGAGTCAGACAATTCTTTAAGTATTCCTGCCATCCCGGGCGCAGAACCTCCATTTCCGGGACAACAGTTTTCCACATTTTTTTAAATAATTGTTCTGGTGTATTTGCGCAGGCAGATGCAGCAGAACTGTTTTCTATGTTATCTGCATTTATACGAGAGTAAATTTTGTTGCAAAATCTATCTCCGTATCCGGAATCTTCATGTCGTTTTCGCATTTCTTCCCATTTAAAGAGTTCATTTTTATTTACACATAACTGGAAATCATGTGCAGCAGCCAGAAGTTTCCACAGACGTTTCTGCATGGGTACAGCTCTGTCCTGGATGATATCTATAAGCATATTACGGGTGTCCATAAGTGCAGTGAACAGGAAATAATCAAAGTCATCATAGACTTCTTCTTTTGCCTTTTTTTCTTTTGTGATAAAGTGTACCTTTTCTTTTTGGGAAAGTAAAATCCTTGCTGCCTCCGGACAGGAGAGCGACAGGGAAATCTCACGCAGACCTTCAAATTCTTCAATATGTCTAGGATAATTTCTGCAGGTTCTGCAGAACATTTCCGGTCCTGCTTCTGTGTAGATATCACACAGGTTCTCTTCGTTGAGAAAAGCACAGCGTCTGTTATACTGGCGGAAAACATGTTGTTTCCAGTCAATATCATTGTGCAGGCGATTGCGGAACGGACCTTTAAAGTGCTGGTACTTCTTCAGTGTCTGATCGTCAATCACGATCTGCCATCCTGCGCAGCAGGTATCCGGACAGGCTCCTGCAATGCAGGAAAATTCTTTATAGTAGTTTGGAAATGTGTATTGCATGATATTAAATAGGATCCTTTCTTTTTTTCTTAAGTTTACGGTAAGTTCCTGCAGTCATGCCACAGGATTTGCGAAAGCTCTGGGAGAGATAACTCTGAGAGGAGAATCCTGTGAGATGTGCAATATCTGAAATCCCGTAATCAGTATTTTCCAGAAGCTCCTTGCACACTTCGATGCGTTTCCGGTTCAGATAATTGATAGGAGAAATCCCATAATATTTTGTAAATTCATGACTCAGATAATACTTATTAAGATGACTGAGTTCTGAGAGGTGATCCAGAGTAATATTTTCTCCGTAATTGGAGTCAAGATAACGCTTAATATGAGCGCATTCTTTACTTGGATGCTGGGCGGTGATCAGTTCAAATGGTGAATCCGTAATGCGCCGAAGCTGCAGGATCAGAATATCCAGCATATGACTGCAGATGGTTTCATATCCTTCAGACTGTCTGTCCAGCTCCTGAAACAGAGAATTAAAGTAAAATAACAAATCTGTTTTCTTTTCACGACAGTTAAAAATGCGATACTCTTTATGACCGTTAAAGGAAAAACATAGTCCATCCACACCTACAGTAAAATAACTCAGAGGAGGACTCCCTTTGGAGATTTCAGTGTGATTGATATGTGGATTAATGATGACCAGATCGTCCTTTGAGATTGGGAAAATCTGATCCTCGATCAGAAAATCTCCCTGACCGTCACGTACATAGAACAATTCTGTAAAGGCATGAGAGTGAGGAATACTGGGCCAGTCACCCTCGTAGCGGGAAGAAGAGGTATTTAAAAGTGTAATATTTTGAGCTGTTGGGTGTTCGGGGCTGAAACGAAATGATTGTGAGCTCATGGCAGATTCTCCTTTCTTCTGTTTACGGCAGATGAGTATATTTGTAGCAATTTTGTTGGCGGATTCTGAATGATAGTATTTTATATCGCAAAAGATATAACTGAGATTCTTCAGGATAATTAGAATAAGTGCATAAAAAATGATAAAAATAAAATCAACATCAGTTATTAAGGTAAAAAATAGAAGGCTTTTCAGATAGCTGATAACATATTTTCTATAATACCATAATTTTTTTGTAAGAGCAAGATTTCTAAAAAACAAAGCAAAAAGTGAATTGAAAAAAATTTTGAAAGAAAGTATTTTATAAACAGATAGACTGAAAATAATGTGATTACAGAAGCGAACGGACAGTAATTATCCGCTTGTCAGCAAAATGAAGGAGGTAACAGAAAATGGGAAAAGGTCGTGTAACCATACCAACTGACCTGGATGTAGTTCCACAGACACTGGAAATGATAGAAGAGTGGGGCGCTGATGCTATACGTGACTGTGACGGAACAGAATTTCCGCAGAAATTAAAAGACACAGGTGCCAAAATTTATGCAACCTACTATACAACCCGTAAGGACAATGCGTGGGCGAAAGCACATCCGGAAGAAATCCAGCAGATGTATATTATGACATCTTTCCATACAGCGGTTGCAGATACACTGGAGATTCATCTGATGGATCACCTCTATCCGGATATGCTTGCAGTCAACACAAGAGATGATATCCGCAGATGGTGGGAAGTAATGGATCGTACCACAGGAGAGCCGGTACCGACAGATCAGTGGTCATATGAAGAAGAGACAGGAAATGTAGTGATCTTATCTGCGAAACGCTTCCATGAATATACTGTAAGTTTCCTGGCATATATTATGTGGGATCCTGTACATATGTACAATGCAGTAGTAAATGACTGGAAAGACGTAGAACCGCAGATTACATTTGATGTGCGTCAGCCAAAAACAAAAGCTCATTCCCTGGAACGTCTGCGCAGATTCCTGGATACTCATGAGTATGTGGATGTTGTGCGCTTCACTACATTTTTCCATCAGTTTACTCTTATATTTGATGAACTTGCAAGAGAGAAATATGTAGACTGGTTTGGCTATTCAGCTTCAGTCAGCCCATATATTCTGGAGCAGTTTGAGAAAGAAGTGGGCTATCCTTTCAGACCGGAATATATCATTGACCAGGGATACATGAACAATACCTATCGGATTCCCTCAAAAGAATTCAAAGATTTCCAGGCATTTCAGAGACGCGAAGTTGCAAAGCTTGCCAAAGAGATGGTAGATATCGTACATGAATACGGAAAAGAGGCCATGATGTTCATGGGAGATCACTGGATTGGCATGGAACCGTTTATGGACGAATTTGCATCTATCGGACTGGATGCTGTAGTTGGAAGTGTTGGAAATGGTGCGACTCTGCGTCTGTTCAGTGATATTAAGAATGTAAAATATACAGAAGGACGATTTTTGCCATACTTTTTCCCGGATACGTTCCATGAAGGCGGCGATCCTGTAAAGGAGGCAAAAGTGAACTGGGTAACAGCAAGAAGAGCAATCCTTCGAAGCCCGATCCAGAGAATCGGATACGGCGGATATCTGAAACTTGCCCTGGAATTCCCGGATTTTGTACAGTATATCAAAGAAGTCTGCGAAGAGTTCCGCACTTTATATGATAACATTCAGGGAACGACTCCTTATTGCGTAAAACGGGTAGCAGTCCTGAACTGTTGGGGAAAGATGCGCTCATGGGGTAACCATATGGTACATCACGCCATCTATTACAAGCAGAATTATTCTTATTTCGGAATTATCGAAGCATTAAGCGGCGCACCGTTTGATGTATCATTTATCAGCTTTGACGATATCAAAGCAGACAAAGATCTTCTGAAGAAATTTGACGTAGTGATCAATGTGGGAGATGCGGACACTGCACAGTCAGGCGGCGAGAACTGGATCGACGAAACAATCATCACAGCAGTCAGAGAATTTGTATATAATGGCGGTGGATTTATCGGTGTAGGAGAACCGGCAGCACATCAGTGGCAGGGCAGATTCATTCAGTTAGATGATGTACTTGGAGTAGAAGAAGAACATGGATTTAACCTGAATACAGATAAATATAACTGGGAAGAACACAGAGATCATTTCATCCTTAAAGATGCAGAAGGCGAGATTGATTTCGGTGAAGGTAAGAAGAACATTTATGCCTTACCGGAAACAGAAATCTTAATCCAGAAAGACCAGGAAGTGCAGATGGCTGTAAAGACTTTCGGTAAAGGAAGAGGCGTTTATATCAGCGGACTTCCATACAGCTTCAAGAACAGCCGCGTGCTTTATCGTGCAGTCCTTTGGTCAGCATCCGCAGAGGAAGAACTTCACTGCTGGTATTCAACCAACTACAATGTAGAAGTACATGCTTACGTAAAAAATGGAAAATACTGCGTAGTCAACAACACTTACGAACCACAGGATACAGTAGTTTACAGAGGTGATAGAAGCAGTTTCCGGTTACATATGGAGGCAAATGAGATCAAATGGTATCAGATATGAAAGATATCGGATAGATTTTATCTGTAAAATAGATTGAAAAGAAAGTCAGTGAAGAAATAACAGAACAGGTTCAGACGTGAGCAGAATGCTTTTGCCTGAACCTGTTTTGATGTGTCAATAAGTTGTTTTTTGAACAATCTTGCGTTTGAATTTCTTATTTACGCATTGTTGTCGGTCGCTGTAGCCACCGGCATATAATTATTTGATTAAGCTGTTATCATCAAAGTAGTTGATCTGCATTGCCGAACGAACATCATGAAGTGTCTGTGCAGCTTTTGCTTCAGCAATCCTGCTTCCCTCTTTGAGGATATCATATACATCATCAAGATGCTGCTCCCAGTATTTACGTCTCTCGCGGATTGGAGAAAGCTCTGCCTGGAGTACTTTATTCAGGAATTTCTTAACCTTGACATCACCCAGACCGCCGCGTGTATAATGAGCTTTCAGTTCATCCAGATTCTGATATTCAGGCAGGAACTCTGCGAAATATTCCGGTTTACAGAATGCATCCAGATAAATAAATACAGGGTTTCCTTCCACACGTCCCGGATCTTCCACACGAAGATGATTTGGGTCTGTGAACATGGACATAACCTTCTTCTTAACATCAGCTTCTTCATCTGAAAGGTAGATGCAGTTTCCGAGAGATTTGCTCATTTTTGCTTTTCCGTCAATACCTGGCAGACGTAAGCATGCTTTATTGGATGGCAGAATAATCTCAGGCTCTGTCAGAGTTTCACCATAAACAGTATTAAATTTGTGGACGATCTCCTTGCACTGCTCGAGCATTGGAAGCTGATCTTCGCCAACCGGAACAGTAGTAGCGCGGAATGCAGTGATATCTGCAGCCTGGCTGATTGGATAGCAGAAGAATCCAACAGGGATGCTTGTCTCAAAATTACGCATCTGGATTTCAGATTTAACTGTAGGATTACGCTGTACACGTGCCACAGTAACAAGGTTCATATAATAGAAAGTAAGCTCTGTAAGCTCCGGAACCATGGACTGGATAAAGATAGTGGATTTCTCAGGATCAATGCCGCATGCAAGATAATCCAGGGCGACCTGAAGGATGTTCTGGCGAACTTTTTCAGGGTGTTCAGCGTTATCTGTTAATGCCTGTGCATCTGCGATCATAATATAAATTTCATCATATAAGCCGGAGTTCTGTAAACGAACACGCTCGGATAATGAACCAACATAATGTCCAACATGAAGGCGGCCTGTTGGGCGGTCACCGGTTAAAATAATTTTGCTCATTTTGCTCTCCTAAAAGTAAATTTCGATTTTCCAGAGAGTTTCTGGAAATTCTCAGTTATCCCTATTATAAAGCCTGCGGATGTTACCGTCAATGATTTTGGGGGAATAAATGAGGATATAATGTTACTGTTGTTACTGTTCACACACCACTATCCCGCGAGGTGTTTTGGCATGAATATGCCAAAATCCCGAGACATACAAGCCAAAATTCCATTGCCGCAGGCAATCTGGAATTTTGGCTACGTTACTGAGAATGGAGTGAACAGTAACGATATAATTTTTTGAATAATTGCGCGTCGCATTCTCGTTACTTTAGTGATACTTTAGTGAGCTTTAGCCTGCAAATAAAAAGTCAATACTAAAATTGAAGAAAGTTAAAAAACTTTACAGGTTAAAAATTAGGCATTAAAATAAGGCCACCACAACCAGTGCTGGCCTGAAAGTAAAAGTTTTGAATTAGCTTGGATCAGGAAGAACAGAAAGATATTCTTTCACTCGTCCATAGTATATTCTGAGAAATTTATTAGCACCTGCAGTCATATAAACATAGTAAGGCTTACCCTGGGTGCGTTTTCTGTCCATGAATTGATATACAGGATCATCCTGAGGCATGGTTTTGATAAGAACATCCATTACTTGAAAAAGAGTCTTTCTTAAATTTGAAGATCCACGTTTGGATGTTGGGACGCTTTTTTGTGTATAGGAACCAGATTCGTTTACCCCAGGATCAACTCCGGCGAATGCAGCAAGGGCTCCTTTATGCGTGAATCTGGTTACATCACCGATCTCAGCCATAAGCTGTGGACCGAGAGATGGACCAATCCCTTTAAACTGCATGACAATTGAGTATTCAGGAAGCTTTGAGGCAGTCTCGTTCATGAGAGTGCGTATTGTTTCGACAGTAACGGAAGTACTGTTGAGCTGATCGATAGCTTGTCTGATGATATGTTTGGTTATTTCATTCTTAGGAAATACTGGAACAAGTTCCTTTGTTTTGGTGTAAATTTCTTCCGCTTTTGATTTATTGAAGGCATATTTTTTGCGCTTGCACCAGTTCTGATAATGTTCAACAAAAGCGTTTAGAGACATTTTACGAATGCAATCTACATGCCAGTATGTAGAGACAAAATCAACCCATTTCTGGGAACCATCACTGCGGGTGGGACTATTGAAATAAGTATTTGCATTTGGATAGGTCTGGTCAATGAGGCCAATAAGATTATTTTTCATAGCCGTTTTTTGTTTCACATAGAAATGGAACTGACGATTCATGACCTTTAGCTGAGCGCGTAATTCATTTGTAATACTATACGGTTCAAGACTTTGCCATTTGTCAAGAGCGTAGCAGGCAATCTTGACAGAATCAGCTTTGTCGGACTTGATTTTGCGAAGAGAATCGTTATTAAAATCTTTGACCAACTTGGGATTAACAGCACTGACAAAGAGATCTGCTGCTGAAAGCTGGTGAGCAAGTGCTTCGTAGTAGCGGCCGGTATGTTCCATTACAACCCGGGATTCACCTTCGATAGAATGAATAAGTTTAATAAGTGAATGGATATCACTGGATGTGTGCTTAATCTCAAAAGGAGAGGATACAATCTCCCCAAATGGTCTCAGAATTGTAACCATACTTTTACCTTTTGAAACATCGATACCTACTGCGTTCATAAATTTATCACTCCTTAAAAAATATTACTTAAATGAAAAACTAAATTCCGGTTTTGGACCAAATGCAAGAGTAAATTCCATATAGGTCGAAGTTACTTTTGCACACATATTTGCCATATTGTCTTTGATAATCATTACTCCGTATAATGTACTTGCAGCTGATTGCCTGCCTGTGCAGATTGGAGATAATTATGAAAAATAAAGGCAATCAGAAACATTTAACATTTGAACAGCGTGTTGATATCGAGAAAGGTCTTACTGAGAATAAAAGCTTCACTGAAATTGGACGGATTATTGGTAAAAATCCATCTACCATATCAAAGGAAGTACGTCTCCACGCACATACAAAAGAACGTCCGGATTCAGGTTACACTCACCCGCCATGTATTCATCGCAAGAACTGTAAGGTGACATGCTTGTGTGATAAGATGTGTGGCATTCATTGTAAGCTTTGCAGAAAACCATCCTTTCGCTGCACTGATATATGTCCCGCATATGAGACAGCTGAATGTGAGAAACTGAATAAACCTCCCTACGTATGTAATGGCTGTGGTAAAAAGACCCATTGTCTTATGCCCAGAAAGTTTTATTCATCCAAATATGCCCATGATGAGTACCGTAGCGTGCTAGTCGATTGCAGAGTCGGCATTAACCAGACTCCGGAAAGCATTCAATCCATGAATGATTTATTGGTTCCATTGATCAAGGAGAAGCATCAGTCCATCGGTCATATTTATGCTACTCATGCAGAAGAATTGGGTTGCTCCAGAAGAACACTTTACTCCTACATCAATGATTGTGTATTCGATGTCCGCAATGGTGACTTAAGACGTTCTGTACGTTATAAGAAACGCAAGAAACCTACACAGACCAGTGCAAAAGATCGTTCTTATCGTCAAGGTCATAACTACGAAAATTTCCAGAATTATATGAAAGATCATCCAGATATAAATGTTGTGGAAATGGACTGCGTGGAAGGAATGAAAGGCGAAAGCTGCGCCCTCTTGACCTTTACATTCCGCAACTGCAATCTTATGCTTATGTTCCTGTTGGAATATCAAGACCAGGAATGCGTGTTAGAGGTCTTTGTATGGCTTGAAACAGTGTTAGGACAGGATGCATTCAAAAAGCTTTTTCCGGTGATCCTCACGGATGGAGGTTCAGAATTCTCAGCTCGTGAAGAGATGGAGAAATTCTGTGACGGAAGTAAAAGCACGACGGTCTTTTACTGTGATCCATACAGCTTTTGGCAAAAAGGTGCCTGCGAAAAGAACCACGAGTATATCCGCTACATCCGTCCGAAAGGGAGTTCATTCGCTGATTTAAATGACGAGAAAGTCAGACTTATGATGAATCACATAAACAACGAAAAAAGAGACAGTCTTAATGGACATAGCCCATATGAACTCTCTCTTTTACTCTTGGACAACAAACTGCACAAAGCATTAGGATTAAAGGCAATCGCACCTGATGATGTTATGCTTAGTCCAAAACTTATAAAATAAAATAGTAAAGCACAGGCAGATTTCACTGCACCAGAATTTAGTCTTGCACATAAGGCATGTGGAATTTAGTCTCGCACACTATTTTCAGATGCCCGGTTAGTATGCATAAAAACATAAATCATGAGTGCTTACAGGTTTATTATAAGACAAAAAAATAGAATTGTTAAGGTGCATTACAGAATTTAATCCCGCATAGTTACTGAGATAATCCACAGCTGGAATTTAGTTTTTCATTTAAGTAATATAACCATAGGTAGTAGAAAAAACAACAGAATCTGAGAAAAGAGTTATCAGGGAGAAATAAAAATGCAGATAATATCCAGTTATGGTGTGGAATTACGAAAACAGAATATCCCAATCCGCCAGACACTGGAGATCTACCGTTCTGCTGTCAGCTATCTGATTGGGATTTATGTGCAGGTATGGGAAGAATTAGCAGAAATCCCGGATGCAAAGAGGCGTTTTAATGCTGCAGAACATCTGGTACATACTACGAAGAAAAACCATGCCTGTTTTGATTTTGATATCCGGTTCCCAAAGATGCCTTCCTATCTGCGCAGATCTGCCATCCAGCATGCACTGGGGACAGTATCCTCTTATAAAACACGGCTGGATCTATGGGAAAAGACCGACGGAAAGAGCGGGAAACCAAAGCTTGTATATGAAAACCACGCCATGCCGGTCTTCTACCGTGATGTCATGTATCGTGAAGGCGCGGAAGGGAAAGACGAAGCATACCTGAAACTCTATGACGGTCATGACTGGAAATGGTCCTGTGTACGTCTGGATCATACGGATATGGAATATCTGAGAAAATGCTGGTCAGGGAAAAAGGCATCTGCCCCGACTCTGGAAAAGAGACACCGGAAGTATTTTTTGCGTTTTTCCTATAAAGAGGAAGTAACACTTAACAAAACACCTGTGAAAGAACAGATTATCTGCAGCGTGGACTTAGGGATCAATACCGATGCAGTCTGTACGATCATGCGGGCAGACGGAACTGTCCTGGGAAGAAGATTCATAGATCATCCCAGTGAAAAAGACCGGATGTACCGTACATTGGGACGGATCCGCAGATTCCAGAGGGAACATGGCTCTGCGCAGACACAGGGAAGATGGGCATATACGAAACGTCTGAACACAGAACTGGGTAAAAAGACTGCAGGTGCGATTGTAAGATATGCGGAAGAAAACCATGCAGATGTGATCGTGTTCGAGTATCTGGAGATGCAGGGGAAGATATCGGGAAAGAAAAAACAGAAACTGCACCTGTGGAGAAAAAGAGATATCCAGAAGTGTTGTGAACATCAGGCACACAGGAAAGGGATGCGGGTATCCAGGATCTGCGCATGGAATACCAAAGAGACTGGCTTATGATGGTTCCGGGGCGGTAACACGTGACTGGGAAAATCACAGCCTCTGTACTTTCCAGACAGGAAAACGATATAATTGTGACCTGTCAGCATCCTATAATATAGGGGCGAGATATTTTATAAGGGAACTTTTAAAACCCCTTCCGGCAACGGAAAGGTCTTTACCGGAGGCAAAAGTCCCTCCTGTAAAGCGTAGAACCTCATGCGTTTATGCAGATCTGAGGAAACTCCATTCAGAAATGGAATGTTTAAAAGCAGCATAGATACAGGCAGATATACAGTGGACTACCTGTAATGTGGGAACCTGCCATATCTGGCATGGGAAATGCGCATAACTGCGTACCTAAGTTACAGGCGTATCCGCCGATATTCAGTCGGACGCCTAAAGCGTCTGGAAGCATGTGACTTCAGTCATGTGAGGCTCACTAATTATGCAATAAATACATTTACAGAATTGATAAAAAGAAAAGATTCTGCTAGAATAATAAAGAGTTGTACATTAAAAATTACACACTGATTAAGGATAAAATAAAAGGAGTATTTACTATGCCAGTATTTGATTTCAGCGGTGCTTCAGACAAGAAAACAGGCGTACAGTCTGAATGTACCTACACTACGTTCCAGTCCAATGAAAAGGAGACTTCCCCTGAGAAACCGATCATGATCCTGGATAACAGCAGCCGTCAGTGGAAACATCATTCCTGCGGTATTTTTACTAATCCGATTAAACGTACATCCTTTGAATTTAAAGAAGATGACGGCGTTTTCAGTGCAGATATTATCAGTATTGATTCAAGATTTGTAAGTCTTCTGAAATGGCTTGGGGAGAATCATATCAATGTGCGTCTTTCTGGAGAGAATAAAGAGAATGGTTATGCAGTTTATAAGATTCGTGAAACCGCTTTTGGCGGCGGCACGAAACTCTCCGCAGAGGACGGATTTCTTCAGTTTATGATCGAGAGACTTCTTGCAAGCAGTGCACCTGCAGAGCTTGTTGAGGATGAAGATGAGGAAGAAGCAGGGGACGAGATGAAGCTGACAAGCATTCAGAGCATCACTGATTTTATGACCTGCGCAGGCAGAACCCTGCCGGATAATATCCGTCTCTGGGCGAGAAGAAACCTTGCAGTTGCCCGTTCACACGAAGTATCTCCAGAGGAGAGACGTCATGCTCAGAGAGCACTTTCCATCATGATGAATGTACAGTGGAAGAGCAATTATTTTGAAGCAATCGATCCTCAGGAAGCCCGCAGGATCCTTGATGAGGAACTCTACGGAATGGAATCTGTAAAGCAGCGTATCATTGAAACAATCATACAGATCAACCGTACCCATACACTTCCTGCATACGGACTTCTCCTTGTAGGTCCTGCAGGTACAGGCAAATCTCAGATTGCCTATGCAGTTGCCCGTATTCTGAAACTGCCTTGGACAACTCTGGACATGAGTTCCATCAATGATCCGGAACAGCTTACAGGAAGTTCCAGAATCTATGCAAACGCAAAGCCCGGAATCATTATGGAAGCTTTCTCGGCAGCAGGAGAATCCAACCTTGTATTTATCATCAACGAGCTTGATAAAGCAGCGTCAGGTAAGGGCAACGGAAACCCTGCAGACGTACTTCTTACTCTGCTTGACAACCTTGGATTTACAGATAACTATATGGAATGTATGGTGCCTACAGTGGGCGTTTATCCTATTGCTACGGCAAACGATAAGTCCCAGATCAGCGCACCTCTGATGTCCCGTTTCGCGGTGATCGATATCCCGGATTATACATCAGAAGAGAAGAAGATCATCTTCTCCAAATACGTTCTTCCGAAAGTTTTGAAACGCATGAGCCTGAAAGCAGAAGAATGTGTAGTAACAGAAGACGGTCTGGATGCCGTCGTTGAATTGCATAAAAATACAAGCGGTATTCGTGATCTGGAACAGGCAGCAGAGCATATCGCAGCCAATGCCCTGTATCAGATTGAAGTAGATCACCTGACAGGTGTGACATTTAATGCAGAGATGGTAAGAGGGTTACTTTCCTGAAAAAAATCTTGACAGAGATAAAAGTTAAGAGTATACTGTCAGACATCAGCAAGGTAAATTGCAAAAATTGCTGATAAAAATAAAATAAGATCTTCAGGGCAGGGTGCAATTCCCTACCGGTGGTAAAGCCCACGAGCCGTAAGGTATGATTCGGTGCAATTCCGAAGCCGACAGTACAGTCTGGATGAAAGAAGATAACAGTAGAGATACAGAAGAATTAACTGATCTGTGAAAGCTGACTGCTCTGGAATAATTAATTTATTCCAGAGCTTTTTTATATGAATTAAAGTGATTTCAGTGATGAAATAAAGAGTCAGATTCATCGGAAGATAATTCATATCAAATATTAATTACCAAGCCCTGGATGTTGAAAGAACACCGGGGCTTTATTTTATGGAATTGTTATAAAAGAGCAGGAGATGATGGATTGAAAAACACAACGGATATGGAACAGGACAGGCAGTATATGAAAATGGCTTTGGAACTGGCGCAAAAAGGAATGGGTTTTACAGCACCTAATCCGATGGTGGGTGCTGTGATCGTTAAAAACGGAAGAATCATTGGCCAGGGATATCATAGAAAATATGGCGAACTTCATGCGGAGAGAGAAGCTCTGGCAGTGTGTACGGAAGAACCCAAAGGAGCATCTATATATGTTACTTTAGAACCCTGCTGCCATTATGGAAAACAGCCTCCATGCGTGAATGCAATCTTGGAGACCGGAATCAAACGCGTGATCATCGGATCATCAGATCCTAATCCGCTGGTTGCAGGAAAAGGAATCCGGATTTTGAAGGATCATGGAATTGAAGTAACAGAAAATATTTTAAAAGAAGAGTGTGATAAATTGAATGAAGCATTCTTTTATTACATCCAAAATAAAAAACCGTATGTGGTCATGAAATATGCAATGACTATGGATGGGAAAATTGCCGCTTATACAGGTGAATCCAAATGGGTGACAGGAGAAGCTGCCAGAATTCATGTACAGGAACAGCGACTGAAATATACAGGAATTATGGTCGGGGTGGGAACTGTGCTGGCAGATGATCCGATGCTCACCTGCAGACTGGAAAACAGCAGAAATCCTGTGCGTATTATCTGCGATTCCCATCTGAGAACACCACTGACATCTAAGATTGTAAGAACAGCAGTGACAATTCCTACAATCATTGCAAGCAGCAGTAAAGATCAGCAGAAGATAAAGAATTATGAAGAGCTGGGATGCCAGGTTCTGTATGTTCCGGAGAAAAACGGACACATAGATTTAAACAGATTAATGGAACTTCTGGGAGCTGCAAAGATAGACAGTATTTTGCTGGAAGGAGGGGGTTCTTTAAACTGGTCAGCACTGGAAAGCGGTATTGTTCAGAAAGTTCAGACCTATATAGCACCCAAACTTTTTGGAGGCGAAGAAGCAAAGACACCGGTGGAAGGAAAGGGATTTCCTGATCCTGCCAGTGCAGTATTATTAAAAAACAGCGAAATAACCAGATTAGGAGATGATCTTCTCATAGAGAGCGAGGTGAAGTGAAATGTTCACGGGAATTGTTGAAGAACTTGGAACTGTGAAAAAAATAAAAAAAGGAGCAAATTCAGCGGTATTCACGATACAGGCAGAGAAAATACTGGATGACCTGAAAACAGGAGACAGCGTAGCTGTAAATGGAATCTGCCTGACTGTAACAGCGTGTCTGAAAGATGGTTTTACGGCAGATGTGATGCACGAGACATTAAATCGTTCTGCACTGATTCAGCTTTCTCCGGGACAGCATGTAAATCTGGAAAGAGCAATGCCTGCAAATGGAAGATTTGGAGGACATATTGTCGCAGGACATGTGGATGGAACAGGAAAAATCACGGAAGTTCGCAGAGATGATAATGCTGTCTGGTATACCATTCAGGCTTCACCAGACATTATGAAATATATTGTGATAAAAGGTTCTGTGACAATTGATGGAATCAGCCTTACAGTGGCAAAAGTCTCAGAAACAGATTTTTCCATTTCTGCAATTCCTCATACAGTAAAAATTACCGTTCTTGGGGAACGTAAAGAAGGAGATATCGTTAATCTGGAGACAGACATAATTGGAAAATACGTGGAAAAATTAATAATACCTGTGAAAGAACAGCCGGTAAAAAGCAATATCACACGGGATTTCCTGAATAAGTATGGATTTTGACAGAATTAAGCAAAAAGCAGTTATTCGACTGGTGCAGAATTGTGCAGTGAATGCTTTATCTGCCTGACATGGACCAGATAAGCTGCCAATGCGAATGATTTTGCCCTCTTAACAGAAGAAAAATATATGGTATCAGAAAAATACATCGCATAAGGAGAGAAAAAATGAACGGATTTGATTCAGTAGAAGAAGCTTTGGAAGAACTTCGAAATGGAAAAATTATTCTGGTAACGGATGATCCGGACAGAGAAAATGAAGGAGATTTTATCTGTGCAGCAGAGTTTGCCACAACAGAAAATATTAATTTTATGGCTACCCATGGAAAGGGACTTATCTGTATGCCAATGTCTGAGGAATATGTAAGAAAACTGCACTTCCCGCAGATGGTAGCAGAAAATTCTGATAATCACGAAACGGCTTTTACTGTTTCCGTAGACCATGTCAGTACCAGTACAGGAATCTCCGCAGCAGAACGTTCTGTTACAGCCATGAAATGCGTAGATGAGAATGCAAAACCCGAAGATTTCAGACGTCCCGGACATATGTTTCCGCTTCTGGCAAAGAAGAATGGGGTGCTGGAAAGAAACGGACATACAGAGGCAACTGTAGATCTCTGCAGACTTGCCGGATTAAAACAGTGTGGCCTGTGTTGTGAAATTATGCGAGAAGACGGCACTATGATGAGGACCTTTGAGTTACGGGAACTTGCCAGAAAGTGGAATCTGAAATTCATAACGATCAAAGATATTCAGAATTACCGTAAATGCCATGATATTCTGGTGGACCGCGTGACGACTACAAAAATGCCTACCAGATACGGAGAATTTATGGCATACGGATTTGTAAACCGTCTTAATGGTGAACATCATGTGGCGCTGGTAAAAGGTGAAATTGGAGATGGAAAAGATGTTCTGTGCCGTGTGCATTCGGAGTGCCTGACAGGAGACGTGTTTGGATCTCAGCGCTGTGACTGCGGACAGCAGTTTGCAGCAGCTATGTCCCAGATTGAAGAAGAGGGAAGGGGAATACTTCTTTATATGAGACAGGAAGGACGAGGAATCGGACTGATCAATAAACTCCGTGCTTATGAACTTCAGGAACAGGGAATGGATACACTCGAAGCGAATCTGGCACTTGGATTTGCCGGGGATGAAAGAGAATATTATATAGGTGCGCAGATTCTGAGAAATCTGGGAGTAAAAGAACTGCGCCTGTTGACAAATAATCCGGATAAGGTTTATCAGCTGGAAGAATTTGGAATCAAGATCAAAAAGAGAGTTCCGATCCAGATGAATGCGACAGCATATGATCTGCACTATCTCAAAACAAAACAATTACGGATGGGACATATTCTGAAGTATTAAATGCGGCAGAGAATTTTTAACGTAACAATAACGTTACCGAAAATAAAACTTACTTTGTATAAAAACCTGTACAGGTTAAAAATAAATTTACAGATGAAAGGATTAAAAAAATGAAAACATTAGAAGGAAAATTAGTATCAGATGGAATGAAAGTAGGAATTGTAGCAGCACGTTTCAATGAGTTCATTACTTCTAAACTGGTAAGCGGTGCAATGGATGGACTGACACGTCATAATGTAAAGGAAGAAGATATTCAGGTAGCCTGGGTGCCAGGTGCTTTTGAAATCCCGCTGATCGCGTCCAAAATGGCAAAAAGTGGAAAATATGATGCTGTGATCTGTGTTGGTGCAGTGATCCGTGGAAATACCAGCCATTATGATTATGTATGCAACGAAGTTTCCAAAGGTATTGCATCAGTGTCATTGGAAACAGGAGTTCCGGTATTGTTCGGAGTACTTACAACAGAGAATATCGAGCAGGCAATTGAGCGCGCAGGTACAAAAGCAGGAAATAAAGGCTATGACTGTGCACTCAGTGCCATTGAGATGGTAAATTTAATAAAAGAACTTGAGGCTTAAATAGAGCCAGGGCCAAAAAATGAAACCAGCTCACGAAAATCGAAAGGCAATGGAGCTTCCAGTGAGATAAATTCATCTTTGAAAGGATGCTGAAAAGAAACTCTCCATGCATGAAGTGCCGCACGTTTGAATGGATGTCGCAAGCATGATACTGGAGCTATATCTGCATCCTTATTAGGTGACTGTTTTTCAGTAATATTTTTTTCATACAACGAATCCCCAAGAAGTGGATGCCCAGTCGAAGACATATGGACACGGATCTGATGGGTACGTCCGGTGTCCAGTTTAAGTGTGACAAGTGACCAATCCTGACTGGTAAAGAGAGTATGATAATGAGTAACTGCTGTTTTGATTTTTCCTGATAATACAGAGGAATGTAAGGAAAGATCAGCAGCAGTTTTCATTTTCAGATGATTCGCAGGGTCCTGTATCAGCGGCAGATTTATGGTATGCCAGACATCAGGGGCATCTACAGGCAAAGCACCGGATACAACAGCAAGATACTGCTTATGGATCTTGCATGGAGACTTTACAGATTGAAGTCTCGAAGCAGCCACCTGATTCTTGGCAAAAATCACAATCCCGGAAGTTTCCTGATCCAGCCGTCCTACTGGACGGACGCAGACAGACTCATTTTTCTCTCGAAAGTAGTCGGCAACAAGATTGGAGAGACTGTCTGCATAATGTATTCCTGTCGGATGCGTAACCATTCCCGCCGGTTTATTAACTGCCAAAATATCTGTATCTTCATATACAATATCCAGAGAAAGAGAAGCTTCGGAAACTGGAATTGAAGCTTTATCACAATGAAGGCCTGCTTGAGTTTTACTACCGATTTTGAAATTATAATTTTCAAGATGTGCAGAAGCAGTCTGCGCTTCCTCCAGACAAACACGGATCACATCACCGGGATATGCTGTCTCAGTCACACGACAGCGTATCCCGTTTTTTGTAATCCCATCCAGTCGAAACTTCGCCTGACTGATCTGTCGTTTCGTAAGTCCTGCATTCTTTTTCAGGAATGCTTCAATTTTAATTTCTGCAGTTTGTTCATCTATTCTAAATTCCAGATATCGTTCCATCTTGATGATTCCTTTGCACAATTAATCGTATGGATAATTATTGCCATATTGTTTATATCCGTTTTACTGATGTCAGAGTTGGATAAATATTAATATATTGATATTACAGGTCAAAAAATAAACTGTCAATGCAAAATTATGTCGACGTAATGCATAAATATACTGAAGAAAAATTACAATTGTGCTATGATAATATAAGAAACAAACTATGAAAGCGGGGCAGAAAAAACTATGAAATACTTAATCATCGGAGCCGGCGGAACCGGCGGCGTTACCGGATATTATATGAAAAAAGCAGGCAAGGATGTAACTCTGATCGCCCGAGGCGAACACCTGAAAACAATCCAGGAACAGGGCCTTACCTTAGAAAAAATGTGGGACAAAACCGAAGAAACGATCACCATCCCGGCTACAGACATGGAACATTACACAGACCATCCAGACGTAATTTTTGCCTGCGTAAAAGGCTATTCCCTGGATGAAACCATTCCATTTATCAAACAGATCGCAAAGAAAACAACCATTGTAATTCCGGTCTTAAACATCTACGGAACCGGCGGAAAGATGCAGAAACAGCTTCCTGAGCTCCTTGTAACAGACGGATGCATCTACGTCTCCGCAAACATCAAAGAACCAGGCAGACTACTCCAACACGGCCAGATCCTGCGTATCGTATTTGGTGTGCGTGACAAAGCAGAATCCAGACCAGAACTGAAAGAAATCCAGAAAGACTTCTGCGACAGCCACATCGACGGAATCCTCTCCGAGAATATCCGCCGCGAAACTCTGGAGAAATTCTCCTACGTTTCCCCAATCGGTGCAGCAGGGCTCTACTACCACGCCACAGCCGCAGACTTTCAGAAAGAAGGCGAAGCCAGAGAACTCTTCAAAACCATGATAAGAGAAATCACCGCACTCGCAGAAGCCATGGGAGTCCCATTCCAGAAAGACATGGTAGATGTAAATTTAAAAATTCTCTCCAACCTAGCACCGGAAGCAACCACATCCATGCAGAGAGATATCATGGCAGGAAAACAGTCCGAAATCGACGGATTAGTCTATGAAGTAGTAAGAATGGGCGAAGAATACCACGTTCCGGTACCTGCATATAAGAAAGTGGCAGAGAGTCTTAGAACTCTGGTAAAAAAATAATAGAAGAAAGTGGGATGGTGTACAAATTAATACCAGAAATAGAAAACATTACTTTTAAGAACAATAAGTTTTTGATGCAGGGGATATCAATATTATTATAAACAAATTTATTGAAATAGATAAAATGATATAAGGAACCTGAAATCAGATATGAATATAGGGAAAGCAAAAGAATTTGTTGTCTGATATTTGGAACAGTACAAAAAAGGGATGCGAATCATTCGCATCCCTTTCGTATCATTTGGACAATTTAAGTTATAATTATAACTGAGGACCAGCTGCAACAAGTGCTTTACCAGCAGCGTTTCCTTCGTATTTAGCAAAGTTCTTGATGAATCTTCCAGCAAGATCTTTTGCTTTTTCTTCCCATTCAGAAGCGTCAGCATATGTGTCACGAGGATCAAGGATACCTGTGTCTACGCCGTTAAGCTCTGTAGGAACTTCGAAATCGAAGAATGGGATCTTCTTAGTAGGAGCGTTAAGGATATCTCCGTTAAGGATTGCATCGATGATACCACGAGTATCTTTGATGGAGATACGTTTTCCTGTTCCGTTCCATCCTGTGTTAACCAGGTAAGCTTTTGCTCCGCTCTTTTCCATTTTCTTAACAAGTTCTTCTGCGTATTTTGTCGGATGCAGTTCAAGGAATGCCTGTCCGAAGCAAGCAGAGAATGTAGGTGTAGGCTCTGTGATTCCACGCTCTGTACCAGCAAGTTTAGCTGTGAATCCAGACAGGAAATAGTACTGAGTCTGAGCTTCTGTCAGGATAGATACTGGAGGAAGTACTCCGAAAGCGTCTGCGGACAGGAAGATTACGTTCTTAGCTGCCGGTGCAGAAGAGATCGGGCGAACGATGTTTTCAATGTGGTTGATCGGATAAGATACACGAGTATTCTCTGTTACACTCTTATCTGCGAAATCAATCTTGCCTTCAGCATCAAGTGTTACGTTCTCAAGAAGAGCGTTACGTTTGATTGCATTGTAGATGTCCGGCTCAGATTCTTTGTCAAGGTTGATAACTTTAGCGTAGCATCCGCCTTCGAAGTTGAATACGCCGTTGTCATCCCAGCCATGCTCGTCATCACCGATCAGGAGACGTTTCGGGTCTGTGGAAAGAGTTGTTTTACCTGTTCCGGAAAGACCGAAGAAGATAGCTGTGTTTTCGCCGTTCATATCTGTGTTTGCAGAGCAGTGCATGGAAGCCATGCCTTTAAGTGGAAGGAAGTAGTTCATCATAGAGAACATACCTTTCTTCATTTCTCCGCCGTACCATGTGTTTACGATAACCTGCTCTTTAGTTGTGATGTTGAACATTACAGCTGTTTCAGAGTTAAGGCCTAATTCTTTATAGTTTTCAACTTTAGCTTTGGAAGCGTTGTATACAACGAAATCTGGCTCGAAGTTTTCAAGTTCTTCAGCTGTTGGCTGGATGAACATATTTGTTACGAAATGTGCCTGCCAAGCAACTTCAACGATGAAACGGATAGCCATACGAGTATCTTTGTTAGCACCGCAGAATGCATCTACTACGAAAAGTCTCTTGTTGGAGAGCTCTTTTTTAGCGATTTCTTTTACTGCATTCCATGCTTCCTGAGTTGCAGGATGGTTATCGTTTTTGTATTCGTCTGTTGTCCACCATACTGTATCTTTGGAGTTCTCATCCATAACGATGTATTTATCTTTAGGAGAACGTCCTGTGTAGATACCTGTCATAACGTTAACTGCACCAAGTTCGCTGACCTGACCTTTTTCAAAGCCTTCCAGTTCCGGTTTGGTTTCTTCTTCAAATAATACTTCATAAGAAGGATTGTAGACAATTTCTGTAGTTCCGGTAATGCCATACTTGCTTAAATCGATTTTTGCCATCTTACGTTTAACCTCTTTTCTTCGTTAATGAAAGCGCCTGTTTAAACAGGCTTAAGATACCTTACCATAAAAGCGAATGGGTATCGCTTCTCTTTTACTATTATACATATTTAACGCTTAAAATCAACAGGATTTTTGCCTTTTTTTGAATTTTGTTAAAGATTTATCAACTGGAATTTGATGAAAAATCCGTCATTTTTCACAAAAGGTATGTAAATTTATTATAGTGGCAATATGGGAATACTATTCGTGGATATGATAATATTCTGTCTGACTGGAACAGGCAGGAAAGACAACCAGGAAATACTAACCAGGAAAGCTGCCACTATGTGGTTGTGCTGATAAAAGATGCATGTTAAAATAGGAAAGAATTATCCGGCTGAAAAATGACAGAGTATTATACAGCAGAGAAAAATAAAGGTTACTGTGAACGGAGTGAACATTAACAAATAAAGAGAGGATGAAGATTATTAAAACTTATTATTTGATTGATTATGAAAATGTAGGAAGTGAAGGCTTCAAAGGATGCGAAAAATTACGGGAAACAGATATTATCCATCTTTTTTATACAGACAACAGCAGAAAAATAGACCTTGATATTATCAATGATCACGGAGAAGCAAAGCTGGTCACACATAAAGTACCGACAGGAAATCAGTCAGCAGATATGCATCTGGGATCTTATCTGGGATATCTGATAGGAAAAGAATGCACAGGTCAGGATGAAGAATGCAAAATTGTTGTAATCAGCAAAGATACAGGCTTTGACCATATTATAGAGTTCTGGAAAACAGAAAAAGATGTGAAAGTCTCCAGAAACGAAAAGATTTCCGGAAAACAGGTGCATACAAGGAAACAGGTAAAAAAACAGACCGGTAAAGAAAAAGACGGACAGATGACCGAACAATCCGGTCAGAAAACAGAAAAACAGTTGGATGAACAACCTGAAAAACAGTCTGTCAAACAATCAGAGAATCAGAATACAAAAAAGCCAAAACAAAAGATAATTGATATGAATGCCGGAACAAAGAAATTACAGCAGGAACTGGTATTGGTTCTCGACAAGGCAGGCATGCCAAAGGAAGTGGTAAATTATGTTTCAACAACTGTGGAAAAAAACGCAGAAGACAAAAACAGAAAACAGCAGATTTACAGATCTATCATTTCCAAATACGGACAGACAAAAGGACTGAATATCTATAACCATATTAAAAAGAAAATCTAATGGAATAAAAAATAACGGAATAAAAGAAGGAGGCCGGGAATCTCATCGATTCCCGGCAAAAGTATGAAAAAGAAAAAGTTTTATTTGCAATTACTCTTTGCTCTGTACAGGTAATAATATAACCGGAAAATGTGAGAAATATGTGGTGAGAATTTGAAAAAAATGTGAAATGGATGGAAATTTAAAATGAACAGGCAGGAAAAGAGAAAATATAGCAGGAACAATAATTCTTAAAAAAATGGGAGAAAGCATTAGACTATGAATATACAAATATTCGGAACAAAGAAAAACTTTGACAGCAAGAAAGCAGAACGCTATTTCAAAGAACGGGGAATTAAATATCAGTTTATAGATATGAAAGAAAAAGGCTTAAGTAAAGGAGAATTCCAGTCTGTCTGCCAGGCAGTTGGTGGTTATAACAAGCTGATAGATACTGACTGCAAGGATAAAGACCTGCTGGCATTGATCACTTATATCGCAGAGGAAGACAAAGCAGAGAAAATCCTCGAAAACCAGAGTATCATCAAAGTCCCTGTGGTAAGAAACGGAAAACAGGCGACAGTAGGATATCAGCCGGAGATATGGAAGAACTGGAAGTGATAATTATAGCCTTTTACAAGCTTTCAGATTTTACAATATTATATTGAATAAAATAGCTGTTTGACATATTTATATGTGTTATAATATAAAATTATTATAGAAGTTACTTTATATTGTCGTGCGACAGATATAATGAACTGATTTATAAAAATGGAAATATTGAGGTGATGGAAATGCCATTAACAAAGATTGCAGCAGAGAATTTTACGGTATTTGAAGATATAAAGATTCCTTTTTGTGAAGGATTAAATGTATTAGTTGGTGAAAATGGTGTGGGAAAGACTCATATTATGAAATTAGCCTATGCAGCATGTCAGGCTTCCAAACATGATGTGTCTTTTTCACAGAAAACAACTATGTTATTTCGTCCTGATCAGTCTGGAATTGGACGTCTGGTAAACAGAGGAAAGAGTGGAAGCAATAAAGCCATGGTTTCTGTGGAATCTGATACTGCCAAAATAGGAATGACATTTTCAACCAAAACACGAAAATGGGATGCAGAGATTAATTCAGAAGAGAAATGGGAAAAGCAGATGTCTGATCTCACAAGCGTATTTATTCCGGCAAAAGAGATTTTGTCAAATGCCTGGAATCTGGATGCTGCAGTAAAAATGGGAAATGTGGAATTTGATGATACGTATCTGGATATTATTGCGGCTGCCAAAATTGACATTTCCAGAGGAGTGAATTCAACTGTAAGGAAAAAATATCTGGATATTTTACAGAAAATCAGTAATGGGAAAGTAACATTGAATGAGGATCGTTTTTATTTAAAACCTGGTACACAGGCAAAGTTAGAATTTAATTTGGTAGCAGAAGGATTACGTAAAATTGCTCTTTTATGGCAGTTGATAAAAAACGGGACACTGGAGAAGGGATCCGTTTTGTTTTGGGACGAGCCAGAAGCAAATATCAATCCGAAATATATTCCGGTGTTGGCAGAATTGTTGATCATGCTGGAGACAGAAGGTGTACAGATTTTTGTTTCTACACATGACTATTTTTTGTCCAAATATATTGAAGTAAAGCGGAGACAGGACAGCAAAGTGCAGTACATTTCCTTATATAAAAATGAAAACAGCAAAGTATTATGTGAGATAGCTCCGGAATTTGAATTGTTGGAACATAATACAATTATGGATACATTCCGTCAGTTGTATCGAGAAGAAATCGGGGTGGCATTAAAGTGAGCGTTATACCAGAATCAGGAATGAATTTTGGAAAATATGATGAAAAAGATTTATTTCATATTGAAACATCTGAAATTTATAAAAAACTTGGAGATGGAATCCCAACGGTTGAGTTTATCCTGAAATATAATGAAAATAATATAGTGTTTCTGGAAGCAAAGAAAAGTTGTCCAAATGTGGCGAATCGATATGAATCGAAAGAAAAAGAACAGAAATTCGAAGAATATTATGGTTCAATAACTGAGAAGTTTATATCATCTTTGCAGATATATCTGGCGGCAATTATGAACAGATATCAGGATACGTCAGAGATAGGAGACAATCTTCGATCAGTAAGCAATATGAAAGATGTAAAATTAAAATTTATTCTGGTTGTAAAAAACGCAGAAGATATTACGTGGCTAGCTGGGCCATTGGCAGAATTAAGAGCCAGATTGCTTAAGGTCAGAAAAATATGGGGTGTTGAGGTGGTTGTTTTAAATGAAGAACTTGCTGGAGAATATAATCTAACGTGTTAGAGCGTGAAATCAGTACTTTTCTAATTACATGAAGTAAGAACTATATACAGGAGATGATAAAATGGCAAAGATCAGAATCATAAAGAAAAATAATGACTGTAGCATGGAGTATGAAGTAGGTGATATTTGCGAGGTCACAGGTACCTGGTATGGCGGTGTCCACATCAACGGCCGTTCCGGAATTCCGGTTTCCCTTGATAAAGAAGAATATATGGAACTCAATACAGAACCGGAAGAACCTGACAGTGCGGAAAATGAAAATACATCGGAACCACCGGAACACAATATCCATGCAGGCGACATTGTACAGCATTTCAAAAGAGAATGGGTATCCCCGGATACTTCCGAATATCTTTATAAAGTCCTTGCAGTAGCCCATCACACAGAAAATGGTGAGAAACTGATGATCTACCAGGCACTCTATGCACCTTTTAAGATCTGCGCCAGACCCTATGACATGTTCATGAGTGAAGTGGACAGAGAAAAATATCCGGATATTAAACAAAAGTACAGATTTGAGAAATATGCTGCAAAATAGATGATTGATATTTCAGTAAAGCAGGCACTTCTGCCTGTACAAAAGCACTTTGTTGTTGTATAGTAATAACAAATAATAACAGCATACGTTTCCAGAGATTTTATAGCATTATCTGAAAAAATGTGCAGAAAGAACGAAAGGGAAGGAAATATGCAGAAGGTATTAGTAGTTGTAGACATGCAGAATGACTTCATCGACGGAGCTCTTGGAACAAAAGAGGCAGTTGCCATTGTACCTGGTGTAAAAGAGAAAATCGAAAATTTTGATGGAGTTGTTCTTTTTACCAGAGACACCCATGAAACTTACTATCTCGACACCCAGGAAGGAAAGAATCTTCCTGTACCGCATTGCATCCGTGACACTGAAGGATGGCAGATCAGAAGCGAATTAGATGCACTCAGAAAAACAGAACCCATTGACAAAGAAACTTTCGGTTCCACAACTCTGGCAGGAGAATTACAGATGTTAGATGAAGATCAGGGAATCGAAAGTATCACATTCGTAGGTTTATGCACAGACATCTGTGTTATTTCCAATGCACTTCTGGTTAAAGCATCTCTCCCGGAAGTTCCGATCATCGTAGACGCTAAATGCTGCGCAGGCGTAACACCGGAAAGCCATGAGAATGCACTGAAAGCAATGGAAGCATGTCAGATCCAGATTGACAGATAAACTGCAGAGCAGTTATTCAGTTATAAACAAGCAGTAAAGCAGATGATTTTATCCACCTGACAATTCAGATATGAGGAGTGACAAAATAATGAAAACAATTACACGAGATGAGGCATTCACATTATTAAAGAAATACAACAAGGATCCCTTCCACATTCAGCATGCCCTGACTGTAGAAGCAGTAATGAAATGGTATGCCAATGAACTTGGCTATGGCGAAGATGCAGAATACTGGGGAATTGTAGGGCTCCTCCACGACATCGACTTTGAACTATATCCGGAAGAACACTGTCTGAAAGCTCCGGAAATGCTCCGCGAAGCAGGCGTAGGCGAAGACGTGATCCATTCAGTTGTATCCCACGGCTACGGTATCACAGTAGGATGTGGCGCAACCATTGACGTAGCACCGGAACACGAAATGGAAAAAGTACTCTTTGCAGCAGACGAACTTACAGGACTTATCTGGGCAGCAGCACTTATGAGACCATCCAAAAGCACAAAAGACATGGAACTCAAATCCCTCAAGAAGAAATACAAGAGCAAAGGCTTCGCAGCAGGATGCTCCAGAGAAGTTATTGAACGCGGCGCTGACCAGCTCGGCTGGGAACTGCAGAGGCTTCTCACTATGACACTGCAGGCAATGGCAGACTGCGAGGATGAGATTAAGGCAGAGATGGATGCGGAAGAGTAATGGAATGTCTGATTTATTGACTTATTACCAGAAATGAATGATGGAATCAGAGAACCAGACTGTATGTAGGGGAAGAAACCTATGTGCAGTCTGGCTTTCTTTTTTATATGGAAGTTGATGAAAGAGAAAAGATATCAAAAAAGAAATATGCAACAGTTTTTGCGTATTATAGATAAGTGAATATAACAAAAAATGTCTGACGAAAATTGTTGCTGTTTATGTCAAAAAAATGTATAATATGTCACAAAGAAGTTAGATTTATCAGAAAAATTAAGGCATAAGAAACAAAACAGGTATTTTGCAGATAAAACAGGAGTGAAATCAGTGCTGGATGGCATTTGGTAGTAAATATATGGCAGATATAGATAAAACATTAAAATATTACAACGAAAATGCGCAGTCTTTTGCCTCTGGGACTGTTTCGGTAAAGTTTACAGAAGTGCAAGATAAATTTCTGGAGAAACTTAACCCAGATGCGTATATTCTTGACTTTGGCTGCGGTGCAGGTAGAGATACAAAGTACTTTCTGAGTCGTGGATATCAGGTAGATGCAGTTGATGGTTCAGAACAATTGTGTCGGATTGCAAGTGAATATACGGGAATCAAAGTCAGGCAGATGCTGTTTCAGGAATTGGATGAAAAAGAAAAATATGATGGCATATGGGCTTGTGCATCTATTCTCCATTTGCCGAAAAAACAACTGCGTGAAGTTTTGAAAAATATGTATGCAGCATTGAAATCGAAAGGATGGATTTATACCTCTTTCAAATACGGAGAATTTGAAGGTGAACGGAACGGAAGATATTTTACCGATTTTACGACAGATACATTTAAAGATTTCATACATGACATGCATGGCCTTAAAATAGAAGAACATTGGATCACAGGAGATGTCCGACCGGGAAGAGGTGAGGAAAAATGGCTGAATTTACTTCTGCAGAAAAAGTAAACATCGGGTATGAAAACGAATATTCCACAGATGCAATGACTGGCGGACCGGATAAAAGAAGACAGCTATATTATCAGCTGATACAGAGCATGAAAAAAGCAGAAAGCGTTGATATCATTGTCTCTTTTCTTATGGAATCCGGAGTGAGAATGTTGCTGAAAGAACTGGAACATACTTTAAAACGTGGAGCCAAAATCCGAATCCTGACAGGAAACTACCTTGGAATTACACAGCCATCAGCACTATATCTGATCAAAAGAAAACTTGGTGACAGAGTTGATCTTAGATTTTATTGTGAAAAAGGACGTTCTTTTCATCCAAAGTCTTACATTTTCCATTATACAGATCACAGTGAACTTTATATCGGTTCTTCCAATATTTCCAGAAGTGCGCTGACCTCAGGAATAGAATGGAATTATCGGTTCAGCAGTCAGAAAGACCCAGAAAACTACAAAGAGTTCTTTCGTACATTTGAAGATTTATTTGCGAATCATTCCATTATCATTGATGACAAAGAATTAAAACGTTACTCCCAGAACTGGCATCGTCCGGCGGTGGCAAAAGACCTTGACAGATATGACTTTACAGAGTCGGAAACAAATGATACGAAAATAAAACCTTTATATGAACCAAGAGGAGCACAGATCGAGGCATTGTGCGCATTGGAAGATACAAGAGCAGAAGGAGCACAGAAAGCACTCATTCAGGCTGCAACAGGCATCGGGAAAACATTTTTGGCTGCTTTTGATTCAAAAAAATATGAGAAAGTGTTGTTTGTTGCACATAGGGAAGAGATTCTGAAACAGGCAGCAGTTTCTTTTCAGAATGTAAGGAATTCCAAAGACTATGGATTTTTTATGGGAGAAGAGAAGTGCACAGATAAGCCACTTATATTTGCTTCGGTAGCGACCATTGGAAAACCGGAATATTTAAATGAAAAATATTTCGATCCAGATTACTTCAATTACGTGGTGATTGATGAATTTCATCATGCAGTCAATGACCAATATCGAAGAATTGTAGAATATTTCAGACCGCAGTTTCTCCTTGGACTGACGGCAACGCCTGAGAGAATGGATGGCAAAAATATATATGAAATCTGCGATTATAATGTGCCGTATGAGATTTCACTGAAAGACGGAATCAATAAGGGAATGCTGGTTCCGTTTCATTACTATGGAATTTATGATGAGACTGACTACACAAAGCTACATATAGTTAAGGGGAAATATGCAGAAGAAGAACTGAACAGAACTTATATCGGGAATGCTTACAGGCATGAGTTGATTTACAAATATTACTGCAAATATGGCTCCAGGCAGGCATTAGGATTCTGCTGTTCCAGAAAACATGCAGAAGAAATGGCAAAAGAATTCGGTAAAAGAGGAATTCCGTCGGCAGCAGTTTATAGTAATGCAGATGGAGAGTTTTCCATGGATAGAGCAGAAGCGATTGAGAAACTGAAAAATGGAGAAATCAAAGTTATCTTTTCAGTGGATATGTTCAACGAAGGCGTAGATATTCCATCAGTCGATATGGTAATGTTCCTGCGTCCGACAGAATCCCCGGTTGTCTTTCTACAGCAGCTTGGAAGAGGATTGCGCAGAAATAAGGGAAAAGAATATCTCAATGTTCTGGACTTTATCGGCAATTATGAAAAAGCGGGAAGAGTCAGGTATTTGCTGACAGGGAAAAACAAAACAGGAAAAGAAACATATTATCCGGCAGATAAAGCGGATTATCCAGATGAATGCTTCGTTGATTTTGATATGAGATTGATTGATCTGTTTGCGGAAATGGACAAGAAACAACTGACAATCAAAGAACAGATCAGAAATGAGTATTTCCGGATCAAAGAATTGCTTGGCAAACAACCAACCAGAATGGATTTGTTTACTTATATGGATGATGATGTGTATCAGATGGCGGTCACACATTCGAATGAGAACCCGTTTAAAAAGTATTTGAATTATCTGGAAGAATTGGATGAACTCACAGATGAGCAGAAAAGACTCAGCCAGGGAATAGGAAAAGACTTTATAAATCTGCTGGAAAACACCAACATGAGCAAGGTGTATAAAATGCCGGTACTGATGGCTTTTTATAACCATGGGAATGTGAGAATGGAGGTGTCAGAGGCGGAACTTCTGGCAAGCTGGAAAGAATTCTTCTCTACAGGAACAAACTGGAAAGATTTAGAGAAAGAGATTACATATGAAGAATATCGCAAGATTTCGGATAAGAACCATATCCAAAAGATAATGAAAATGCCGGTACACTTTCTGTTAAAATCTGGGGAAGAATTCTTTGTGAAAAAGGATGGCGCGGCGTTGGCATTGAGGGATGAAATGGAAGAAATTGTGAAGGAGCCAGTGCTGGCGGAACAAATGAAGGATGTTATTGAGTATAGGGCGATGGACTATTATCGGAGACGGTATAAAGAGCAGATAAAAGCACTTTTATAGTGATGGATAAGATGCGTATGGAATCAGAAAATTATGTGTATAAAAAAGAAATAGACTGGTCTACATTGATGGAAGGCATTCATGAAATGATTTTTCTGGATAAAATGAACATGAATTGCGTAAATCGAGTGAATTGCGCGAAATCATGTTAAAAATGTTGTTGGAGTGATTATCTCAGAAATATGATAAATTGAAAAGGTACTGGTTATTGAGGATTAACAATAGTTCAGTGATCATTAATAGTATCACAGAAACTGCAAAGGCAAATAATTTGAAACCATTTGACCATTTCGAATATTGGCTTACGGAGATTCCTAGACATGTAGATGACAAAAATAAAGAGTTTCTTGCAAAACTTCTGCCATGATTGGATACATTGTCAAAAAATATTAGAAAACCGTAAAAAGTCAGTGAGAAATAAACAGATAGCAAAAGCGGTCTGTTATTTGTTAAGGCATTTGGCTTCTATCGTTTAATATAAAGCAAACTGTAGGAAGGTTTTATAAACTGTAGCCATGTATCAGTTATTCGGTACATGATATCACGATATCCATCACTCCCGGATCTGTTTTTGAGGTAAATAAAAATCGTTAAAGCCAGTAAAATCAATAGATTAGGGCTTGACAGAAGAAAGATACGTGAGGGCTATCGCATATAACAAGCTATGGAAATTGCTGATTGCTAAAGAAATGACAAAGGTATAATTAAAGGAAACTATTAGAATGGGTTTTGGTATGTTGGCTAAACTAGAAAAGAATCAACGAGTAAGCTGAAAGAATATACAAATAATTTCATTGTAATTTTGGCGATATTATAGATTATATTATAGATTATATTATAAAGAGGAGCATTAACGATGAAAACAAATGAGGCGATAAAGAAAATTATTTTAGAAGGACAAAATAATAACTTGATAAAAATAAGTGATGATTCATCTACAATAACATATATAAATCAAAATATATCTAGGAATTATAATAATCCTGAAGAAAAAATACAGGCTGAAACTTTTTGTGAATTGGTACTAAAATATAACTATCCTGTTGAACAGGTTCAACAATATGTGAAGGTAACGGTAGGCTCAGACGTCAAAGAAGCAGATATTATAGTATATAATGATAGTGCATGTAAGAAGCCACATATTATTGTTGAGTGTAAAAAAGAAGAGACAACAGAGCAAGAGTTTAAACAGGCAGTTCGCCAAGCATATGCATATGCTTTTGCTACTGCGGGAACTGTAAAATATATTTGGGTTACTTCTGGAATCAAAGATGAATACTATTCTTTTGATAAAGAAATAGATAGTAGAGAAAGTGTAACTGATATTCCGCAATATAAGGTAGAAAGACTAGCAAGTTATAAATTTGCAAAAAATGGAGGGGTTACTGAAGACGGACAAAAACTTTCTCCATTATATACTGTTGAAGAGTCAGAATTAACGAATCGTTTTAAGCAAGCACATCAGGCCTTATGGGGTGGGGGAGAATTAAATCCGTCAGAAGCCTTTGATGAGCTTGATAAGTTGATTTTTTGTAAAATATTTGACGAAAAGAAAAAACGTAAAAATGGTGAACCTTATGATTTTCAAATTATTAAGGTTGAACCCAAAAGTAGAGATAAAAGAGATATTGAAAAGGCAGATAGAGAAACAACAGAAAACCTTTTGAAACGATTAATATCCTTATATGAAGAGGGAAAAACGATTGGTGAAAGAAAAAATGATACTGAAATTTTTAGAGAAGGTATTAAGCTAAATGCAGCAAAAGCTCGTACTGTGGTAGGTTATCTTGAAGGTGTAGATTTACTACACACCGACCTTGACAGTAAGGGAAGAGCCTTTGAAACTTTTATGGGATCATTTTTTAGAGGAGATTTTGGACAATATTTTACCCCAAGGAATATTGTAAGCTTTATTGTTGATAGTCTACCAATAGATGAAAGTAAGCGTGTCCTTGATACTTCATGTGGCAGTGGTGGATTTTTACTTCATGCTCTTGATAAAGTTAGGAAAGCGGTAAGAGAATTTTATGAGATAAAAGAAAGTGAAAAAGAGACCCAAGAATGTCATGATCAATGGCATGATTTTGCTAAGTATAACTTGTATGGTATTGAGATAAATGAGCAAATCTCAAGAACTGCCAAAATGAATATGATAATCCATGATGATGGACACACGAATGTTGTATCTGCAGACGGACTTATTTCTCCAGATGATTTACGCTTAAAAACAAATAATGATGGATTCAAGGAAAATTCTTTCGACTACATTATTACGAATCCTCCATTTGGGTCAATCGTGAAGCAAACTGAAAAGGCATATCTACATCAGTATAAGATGGGAATTAAAGACGTTGATTGGCTTAATCCAAATAGCAAAGTTTCTGAAAGACCTAGTCAAAGTACGGAGGTTTTATTTATTGAGCAAGCAGAAAAATATCTTGTCGAAGGTGGGTATTTGGCTATAGTTGTGCCTGATGGCGTACTGACTAATTCAAGCATGCAATATGTACGGGATTATATTAGCGATACATTTAGAATTGTCGCCATAATTTCTATGCCTCAAACTGCTTTTTCTGCTAATGGTGCAGGTGTAAAAAGTTCTGTAATGTTTTTAAAAAAATTTTCAGCATCAGAAAAACAAACTCGTATTGATTTAAGAAACAATATACAAAACAATTTAATTTCTAATTCTGAGGATGGGATTAGATTGTTTGAACTTTTGAAGAAAAAGAAAGGTGAAATTTCTAAGATAAATAAGCAAATTAAGCAGGCAGAAAAGAAACAAAACAAATCGGAAGTTGAAATATTAAAAAATAAAAAGCAAGTAATTACCGAAGAGTATGATGAACAAATTGAGTTTACAAAAGAAACTCTCTCAGATATGTATTTAGAACAATACAAACGTATATTAAATGACTATCCAATTTTCATGGCAATTGCAGAAGATATAGGCTATGACGCTACAGGCAAAGAAACGAAAGGAAATGAATTGCCTGCTATTTCGGAAGAGCTAGTAAAATTTATCAAAGCAATAGAAGAAGGGAACGACCGTTTTTTTCAATAAGCCCCAATTTTGATGAAAACATTGTTTTTTTGAAAACTTGGGGTGAGATTGACGAGCGGTTAGATCCGGCATTTTATCTGAACATAATATTGCTTGAAAAAAATATAATTTCTAAATCTGCTCACTTAGTCAGCACATTTAAGAAAAAAGTAAAAATGCAACGTGGACGTTTTGGCCATAGACCTAGGAATGATCCACGATATTATAATGGAATTTATCCCTTTATACAAACTGGCAATATAGTAAAGGCAAGCTCAAGCAATGAGATGATAGAGTTTACTCAAACATTGAATGAGTTAGGACTTTCAACAAGCAGGCTTTTTGACGAAAAAGTGGTGGTCATTACTATTGCTGCTAATATTGGATACACTGCTATCCTTGACTATCCTGCGTGTTTTCCAGATAGCCTTGTAGCACTCACGTCTAAGGATGATTCTATATCATTAGAGTATTTGAATGTATATATAAGATTTATACGTGATTATATTGAAAAGCTTGCTCCGCAAGCTGCGCAAAAAAATATTAATTTAAAACAATTAAGTAAATTGCCTATAATTGTTCCAGATATGGATAAGCAAAAATTGATTGTTTCTATAATGGAAAAGGCGTATACAGAAAAGGTGAATAAGGAAAAAGAAGCTAAAATTTTGCTTAATAGCATGGATGAGTACCTATTACAAGAACTTAGTTTTGATTTATCTCCAGCAAAAAATATTACGCTAAAAAATAGAATATTTTATGTCGATTCAAATGAGTTGACTGAAAAAAGATTTGATCCATTTTATTATCAAACTCATTATAGAGATTTTGAGGCAAATACCTATAATAATAGATTTATCAAATTGGGGAATTTTATCACAAGCATTTCATATGGTGCTTCTGTTGAGAATTGTTATACAAATGAAGGGATACCTTTCTTGCGGATTACGGATTTGAAAGAAAATGAAATCAATAGTGAGGAAATCGTGTATCTACCAATTAAAATGGAAAAAAAAATATCTTCAAGTCGAGTTCAAAAAGGAGATATTCTGATTAGTCGTAGTGGAACAATAGGAGTATGCAGTATGGTAGATGAGGCACATGATGGATTTGCATTTGGATCATTCATGATTAGGTTTTCACTTTCTGATATTAATGAAAAATTTGTAGCATATTTTATAAATAGCAGCATAGGTAAGATGTATTTTGAACGGAATAAGATAGGAGCAGTGCAAGAAAATATTACTATTCCAATAATAAAATCGTTGCTCGTTCCAAACATTACCAGAGAAAAGCAAAATAGTATTGTGCGGCATCTAGATGATATTAAGGATAATGCCACAAAATTGAAACAACAATCGGTAAAATCTATTGAAAATGGGTTACTGAAGATTAAGCAAATTTTATTAGGTGGTGAATTATGAGACTTACTGGTATTATAGACTATACCATGGATAATTTTTTGTGCGTTCGTGGATTTGCATCTATGTTGCAATTATCTGAGATTTCAAAAGCAGATGAGAAAATTCAGAGAGATTTAATTGACGATCATCGTGGAGAAATGGAGAATTTTTTGTCTGATGGTAGATTTACATTTTTTCCTGAAGTGATTCTTGGGGCAAATATGTGTGGCACAGAAATGGACAAGGATAAAATAAATACTTTAAGAGAGACTGTCCGTGCTGAAAGTAAATCATTGAAAATTAAAATTAATAATATTAAATATGTTATTAAGCGTAATGCCGTCAAAAAAGAAAACAATGATTTAGCTTTTGATGTTACGCAAACAGTTATCATGCAGTTTGACAAGGATTCCCTAGTTGGAAAAGAATTTTTGAGGATTGATGGTAATCATCGTTTAAGTGCAGTAAATGAATATTCTACTTATGCTCATAAGCGCATTCCATTTTGCCTTTTATTATTCAGAGATGCAGAAGAAACGGACAAGTTTTGTAGAGCTTTATTTTACAACATTAATACAAAGCAGATACCTTTAAAAATGGAGCAAAACTTAAAAGTTATTATTGAAAGTGAACAGGCTTTTGACGATGATACCCTTTTAGGGGATCCCTCTTTTGGTGAAAATTATTTTTGGACCAGACAAATAATAAAGCATATTGAGTTATCAGATTATCCTTTTTTGAAATTGTTTATAGCAGATAATAAATTTACATATTTTGTAGAAGTATTAAAATTATTGTTTGACAATAAACTTATAAAAGAAGATGAAGAAGGTATGTGTTTGGTAGAAACAGCACTCAAAGAAATAAATGGTGCTTTAAAAGATGCGGCTTTAATTGAAGTTCCAAATAATCTAGCGGTAATCGGTGCTTTTTCATATTATAAACTATTAGACGAACGCAAAGCAAATGAATTTCTAAAATGGGTAAAGAAAAATAATCTTACTCAAATTTCTGATATTCATATTTGTGATGTTATCAATATTTATGATAAAATATATGATAACTCGCCTAAAAAAGTATTTATGTCTATGTGGTTTAATAAAAAAACAGAGGATACATATAATCAAGTAAAGGATGTTAAAGAAATAGTAGCGAGAGATTATAATGTTGAAATTGATATTATAAAAGTGGATGAGCATAAAGATGGGTATTCAGATGTGATTAGCAAAAGGATTATTGATGGTATCAATAGCTGTGATTTACTTATTGCAGACTTGTCATATGGGAATAAAAATGTGCACCATGAAATTGGTTATGCCCAAGGGAAAGGAAAAAAAGTTTTATTAATTTATCAAAATAGAGAAGGTACATTAGCATCAGATGAAATAGGATCTAATCTTTCAATGCATGACCAATTAAGATTTACTACATATGGTGAGCTTAGAGAAGGATTGCTTAAAAAAATTAAAGATATATTTTCGCTGTAAATAAGGTTTACATAGCTGATTGATTTTATGACGCAAAATCAATTGGATAATATACTGAGGGTCTGATCATGCGTCCAGCAAAGGGTATATAGTCCGGTGGGTGGAGGCCCCATCAAATAAGCTGCTAACCAGAGCATTTGAAGCGAGTCTTGAGTCTGTTGCGGTAACGCGTAGGCTAAGCGTAGACAGCAAGATAGCAGGGATAGCTATAGAGCACCGAAATCCCAAAGTATCAGAGGGTCGACACCGTGGTCAGGGTGGAAGACAATATATGCACTTATCGTTATGGTGAGATTTTACATGCCTCTGCGGTGTTGTTGAAACTATTCATGTCAGACAGGGACTATATGTCAACTGGAGAGAACCTGTATTTTCTTTTCAGAGTGTGTAAATGAAAAGTCGTAATTTTTGGAAAGAATTAGAGAAAGCGCAAATTAAAGAAATGGAAGAAAACAGAGTATAGGGTACTCTATGAGAGGTCCATGTCAAAGCACGTGAAAATTATATTTGGAAGTGAGGAAACCAATATGCATCATGATTTAGATATTCACCCAATCCCGGAGAAGGTTCTTTATATTAATGACCTTACAATAGCGGATACAGCATCGTATTATGAAACCAGAAAACAATATCAGAAAGCCCTTACCGGAGAGACCCGTGCCAATGGCGGAATTCTTCCGGATGATAATGTCAGAATTTATGTGCCTTTGGATCTGAATGCAAATCAGATTTTACACAGGTTGCACCAAATATACAGAGTCATGGGAAGCCCTGATGATATGAATGAATCTGATTTCTGCGTTGAAACAGGAAAAATTATTGCCCAACTGAAAATATATGATCAGGTATGGGTGGCAAGAGATTTAAAAAATGCTGTAAAAATTAATGCTAATATCCACAGCCCCAAGGGAATTCAGCTGGCCAGGGAAATCATTTCTGTTTTGATGGAGGATGAGGGATGTGCAGAGTGTTTTCCATATGATATTATTTCCGAATTAAAGACAGAATTTGGAATATGATTCTAGTCGGATACAATATAATTTAAGTGATAAAATATCGTAAAAGAGTATACTGAGGGTTTGACCATCTAACTAACCGATAAATAAAATAATGAATTAGTAAAAAGTTGATGAAAAGTCTATAAATGTAATGTGACATTGGAGTTTAGCGCAATAGAGTTTGAATATTGTGGATCGCTTGAATTGTTGGAAGAATTCTTTCATAAATATATTAATATTAGAAGTTGTCAGTTATTAAGGATTAATCCTGAAACGAAGAAGTGGAATTGCTCTATGGCAACAAGGGCGAATCGCAGGGAAACCAGGTATTTGCCGATTTGCTGCCTCATCTGATTAGGGTAATAGAAAATGTCGGAATGCTGATCATTGATGAATTTGGCAATAGTATTCATAATAAATTGGCTGAAAAAATTATTGAATTCTTTATGGAGAATGTTGCTTTACGCTAAAATGGTTTCATGCTATCATTATTTTAGTTAAAAATTTTGATGGCATGAAGCTATTTTTGATTGGAGGCATGGAAGATTTGAACTTTAACTATTGCTATAAAATTACTTATGAATCAGGGGAAACTTATGACAGACGAAGAAATGAGCTGTCAGTAGAAATTTCAAAAGAGGACTATAAGAAAATTATAACAGGAGTATTACAGGAAAGACCGATTGAGCAGATTGAAGGGATTTCGGATGTAATTGATAAAATGACGGAAAATGTTGAATTTGCGGATCGTTTTATGAATAAAAATGGTTCATTAAGAAAAACACCATTAAAGAAAAAAAGAGCTATTTCAAAACTTGAATTTTTTATTCCAGAATATGAGTATCGGCGATTAAAAAAGATGAAGGATCCAATAGAGACATTGGAACGCCCAGTGGAACATATGACTGTTTATCGGAATGATGGTTCCAGTGTGACTTTGACAGCGGAGAATGGACGTGTGAGTATTGTTGACTCCAGGGAGAAGAATGTAAGGCATATTATTGAGGCAGATTATTTTGTTTCGAAAATTTTGTAATAATTTATTATAAATACCATTGATGGTGTCCGTATGTATGCCAACGGATATTTAAAGATATTTGATGTGGATAGTAAACTATTAGACGAAAGAAAAAAATGAAAGGACATAAAAAAATATATGATTAGTTTTTATAAGAGTATTGTTGACCAGGACAGGGCTTCGATTGTTATATGCAACCTTAAGCATGAGATTATCTACATGAATCCGGCAGCTGTTAACAGCTATGCGAAGCGAGGCGGTGATAAACTTATTGGAAGAAGCCTGTTAGATTGTCATAATCAGGAATCCAGGGATAAAATACAGAAGGTAGTGGACTGGTTTGCGGCAGATGAGAGCCATAACCTTGTCTATACTTTCCATAATGAGAAGCAAAATAAAGATGTTTATATGGTGGCACTCAGAGAAGAGGGAAGACTGATAGGATATTATGAAAAACATGAATATCGAAACGCAGAAACTATGAAACAATATGATTTGTGGTGATGTTATGGCACAGGACGAATGGTGCAGGCAGTTATTCAAGAATGAGGAAATACGACAGAAACTCACCCGTGTGGTAAGAAGAAAAAATGGAATGAGGTAAGTAACAATATGGAATCAAAACAGAAAAGAACAGCTCTTGTCACTGGCGGAAGTTCCGGAATCGGACGATGTACTGTAGCAGCATTGAGTAAGGCTGGCTATATAGTCTATGAGTTCAGTCGCCGGGATGTTCCGGTAGAAGGCGTGAAGCATATGTGCGTAGATGTGACAGATGAGGCTTCCGTGCAGGAAGCCGTTGGGCAGATCCTTTTGGAAAGAGGAAGTATCGAGATTCTTGTAAACTGCGCAGGTTTTGGTATTTCCGGGGCGGTGGAATTTACAGAGTTAAAACAGGCGAAAGCACAATTTGATGTAAATTTTTTCGGAACTGTCAATGTAAGCAGAGCTGTTCTTCCTTCTATGCGCAGACAGCACAGAGGGCATATTGTCAATATCAGTTCTGTGGCAGCGGTGGCACACATTCCGTTTCAGGCGTTTTATTCAGCCAGTAAAGCAGCAGTGTCTTCTTATTCCTGCGCGCTTGATAATGAAGTAAGTCCTTATGGTGTCAGGGTAACAGCAGTAGAACTTGGAGATATTCATACCGGTTTTACCCAGGCCAGACAAAAGATAGTTTTGGGTGATGATGAATACGGTGGCCGTATTTCACACGGTGTCAGTCAGATGGAGAAAGATGAACTAAGTGGGATGTCGCCGGAGATTATTGGTACATATATTGCGCGAATTGCACAGAAAAAGAACTGCGCACCAATTTGTGTGGCGGGTGTGAAGTATAAGATTCTGAGATTCTTATGTAAAATTCTGCCGTGTACATTACGGGGAAAGATTGTTGGTTCTATTTACGCAAAATAATTGAGATTATTTTATAGAATTCCGATATAGCCCGGGTGTCTGGATATATAACAGTTTTTTTCAGCTTTACGTTAAAATAGTTTCATGCTATCATTATTTTATTAAAAATTTTGATAACGTGAAGCTGTTTTTTGATTGTGGGGTGTAAGGAATGGGTAGATTTGTAAATCCTGATAACAGTGCATTTCAGGTGGCACTGAATTCTCCGATATATGTGGATAAAACCGGATTGTTGGAATATACAAACAGCGTACTTAATACAACAGAAGCTTATATCTGTAACTGCAGACCACGCAGGTTTGGAAAATCATATGCTGCAAATATGCTGGCCGCTTATTATAGTAAAGGCTGTAATTCCGAAGAAATGTTTTCAGGGCTGGATATAAGCAGGGAATCCGATTTTAAGACGCATCTTAATAAGTATGATGTGATTCATCTTGATATTCAGTGGTTTCTGGCAAATTGTGATAATGTGGATAATGTTGTAGCGTTTATTACGAAATCCGTACAGGCTGAATTGAGAGAGATTTACCCTGGTGTTCTGCCTGAAGAAGAGATAAGTTTGTCGGAAAGTCTTTCGCGTATTAAAAATATTGTTGGACAGAAATTTATTATAATTATTGATGAGTGGGATGTTCTGATCAGAGATGAAGCGGCAAATAAAAAAGTACAGGAAAAGTACATTAATTTTTTGCGGGCGATGTTCAAGGGAACGGAACCGACAAAATATATTCAGTTGGTGTATCTTACAGGTATTTTGCCGATAAAGAAAGAAAAAACGCAGTCTGCATTAAATAATTTTGATGAGTTTACAATGCTTGATGCAGGAGTGATGGCGCCATATATTGGATTTACAGAAGCTGAAGTGAAGGATCTTTGCGAAAGATATCACAGAGATTTTGAGAAAGTAAAATATTGGTATGATGGTTATTTGCTGGAGGACTATCAGGTATATAATCCTAAAGCAGTAGTAAGTGTTTGTGTGCGGGGCAGGTTTAGAAGTTACTGGTCTGAGACTGCTTCTTATGAAGCAATTGTTCCTTTTATCAATATGAATTATGATGGTTTGAAAAACGCTATAATTGAAATACTTTCCGGTGCTTCGATTAAAGTGAATACAGCTGCTTTCAAAAATGATACGGTGAATATACAAAGCAAAGATGATGTACTTACGTATTTGATCCATCTTGGTTATTTGGGATATAACCAGAATAGAAGAACTGCATTTGTTCCAAATGAAGAAATCCGGCAGGAATTGACAATGGCGGTTGAAAGCAGAAAATGGAATGAGATGATTACTTTTCAGCAGGAATCAGAACATTTACTGGAGGCTACGCTGGACATGGATGAAGAAGCAGTTGAAGAGGGAATTGAGAAAATCCATACAGAGTATGTTTCGAATATTCAGTATAATAATGAGAATTCTTTGAGCAGTGTACTTGCAATTGCATATCTGAGTTCAATGGAATATTATTTTAAACCAGTTCGTGAACTGCCGACAGGACGTGGGTTTGCAGACTTTGTATTTATTCCAAAACCAGAATACGTTTCCAGTTATCCGGCGCTTGTCGTAGAACTTAAATGGAATAAGAATGTCAAGACAGCATTACAGCAGATTAAGGAAAAACAATATCCGGATTCAGTTCTGGATTATACCGGAGATATTTTGCTGGTTGAGATAAACTATGACAAGAAGACAAAAGAACATCAGTGTCTGATTGAAAAGTATGAGAAATTATAAAAGTATTGATAAAACGGAAACCATTTTCTATTGAGAGGTGACAGATAATATGGAACTAAAGGAGAAAACTCCACATACGATATTAAATGAAATAATTGAAGCGGCAAAAGAATGCGGACAGGTTATGCTTCAGGCGGACAGGGCGAATTTTGGCATTAAGGATAAGGCAGGAAAAGCAAATTTTGTTACGAAGTATGATTGCAAAATTCAGGAAATGCTAGAAAAAAAGTTGTCTGAGATTCTTCCGGAAGCGGAGTTTTGGGGGGAAGAAGAGGATTGCCAGATTAACAGAAATGCAGAATATATTTTTGTGGTGGATCCGATTGATGGAACTACCAATTTTATTAAAGATTATCATATGAGCTGTGTATCTATTGGATTGATTCGAAATGGAAAGAGATATATGGGAGTCGTGCATAATCCGTATCTTAATGAAACTTTCTATGCGATTTCCGGTGAGGGTGCATATATGAATGGAAATGCGATTCATGTATCGAAGGATGATCTGGCAAACAGCATTGTTTTGTTTGGTTCATCACCGTATAATACGGAGCTTGCGAAGGCATCCTTTGAATTAGCTTACGAATATTTTCAAAAATGCCTTGATATCCGACGAAGCGGATCTGCAGCACTTGATTTATGTGCCATAGCATCAGGAAGAGCGGAAATTTATTTCGAGCTTATTTTATCTCCATGGGATTTTGCGGCAGGTGCACTTATTGTTGAAGAAGCAGGCGGAATTGTGACGACTGTTGAAGGAGAAGAACTTCCATGCTTGGAAAAGAGTTCGATTCTTGCAAGAAATAAGTAGTAGTTCTGAAATCTGGAGGTGCACGGTGAAAAAGTTAACAACAGGGAAAATATGGCAGTTTGCAGCCGGACAGTTTGGATGGGCGATGTTGTCCGGGATTATTTCTAACTGGCTTGTATATTTTTATCAGCCGGATAAGACAGCCATCAGTCAGGGACAGACAGTGTTCATTCCACAGGGGCTGGTGGTCTTTGGCATATTTACTATTATTGGCGGAATTACAGCTTTCGGAAGGATTTTTGATGCTTTTACAGATCCAATGATCGCCTCTTTATCTGACAGATGTACGTCAAAGAATGGGCGAAGAATTCCGTTCCTGAAATGGGCATCTTTACCGCTGGCGCTTTCTACAGTACTGGTTTTCTGGTCACCGGTTAATAAAAACAGCTGGATCAATGGAGTGTTTTTGCTGATTATGATTCTGGCGTACTATCTTTCCATTACTGCGTACTGTACACCATATAATGCGCTGATTCCGGAACTTGGACATACCCAGCAGGAAAGACTTAATATTTCCACAGTCATTTCCTTTACATTTATTGCCGGAACTGCAGTGGCGTATCTGGCACCTACGATATGGGGGATGTTTATTCCTGCTTTTGGCAGAGTTGGTGCTATCCGTATGACCTTTACTTTGATGGCGGCTATAGCGTTTATCTGTATGCTTGTGCCGGTATTTTGTATCCGTGAAAAAGACTATGTAGATACGGTTCCTGCAAAAGAGTCAGCTTTTGGATCTCTTGCAGCTACTTTTAAGAATGGAGAATTTCGCAAGTTTGTGGCATCTGATATTTTCTACTGGATTGCACTTACCATGTTTCAGACAGGTCTTCCATTTTTTGTCACCAGTCTTTTGAAACTTCCGGAAACAATGACAACTTTGTATTTTGTGGGAATGACAGCGTTGTCTCTTGTATTTTATATTCCGGTAAATAAGCTTACTCCTAAACTTGGAAAGAAAAAGATGATCTTGTTTGCATTTGCAGTATTTAGCCTTGCTTATTTTTATACCGGATTTATGGGAAAAATGAGTTTTATTCCGGCATCGGTGCAGGGACTGATCCTGACAGTCGTGGCGGCTCTTCCTATGGCGATTTTCGGAATTCTTCCGCAGGCTGTTGTGGCAGATATTTCGCAGAGCGACTCGATTACATCAGGAAGCAATCGTGAAGGAATGTTTTATGCGGCGAGAACATTTGCGTTTAAACTTGGGCAGAGTATTTCTATGTTGATATTTACAGCAGTCTCGACGATAGGGGCAGCAGAGGGAACTGGTTATAGAGTTGCTGCTTTTGGGGCAGCAGTATTCTGTTGTATAGGCGGAATTATACTGGTATTTTATAATGAGAAAAAGATTAATGGGATTATTAACAGGCACCAGTGAAGATTATAATACAGGTATGTATCGAATGGTGAAAAGCAGATAGCAACAGAATTATGAAAAAGCAACAGGAGTACATATAATGGAAATAATACATGAGAATGAATATTTGTATAAAATGAATGATGAAATAGAACCATATCTTGCAACGCACCGTCAGGAGGGGTACATTTCTGGTGCAGAGGATCATCTGCATCGAAAAGACACGGGGATAGTGGGGAAAATTCATGTACAGCGCTACCTGGCAGAGAAGCCGAAAGGCGTGATTATAATCAGTCATGGCTTTACAGAAGCAGCGCCGAAATATGAAGAGATGATTTATTATTTTCTGAAGGCTGGATATCATGTGTATATGCCGGAACATATGGGACATGGACAAAGTTATTGCCTGACAGCAGATCCATCTCTTGTACATATAGATACCTGGAAGCGATATGTGAGAGATTTTTTGAAAATATGCCATGTAATTAAAAAAACATATCCTGAACTGCCGTTAGTTCTTTTTGCACATTCTATGGGTGGGGCGATTGGCACAATTGCAGCTGCATGGGAGCCGCAACTGTTTCAGAAGATTATATTGAATTCTCCTATGCTCCGCCCGCTCACCGGAAATGTTCCCTGGCCATTGGTGATTGCTATTGCACAGACGAAGTGCCTTTTGGGAAGGGAGGAAGACTATGTGGCTGGTCAGAAGCCTTATGATGGTAGTGAGACTTTCGAAACCAGTGGATGTACTTCCAGACCAAGATTCGAAAAATATAATGAGATGCGTAAAGAGAATAAAAAATTCCAGGTTAGTGCAGCTTCTTATGGGTGGCTTCTGGCGTCTGTAAAAATGAGTTGGTACATAAAATATTGTGGATGGAAGAAACTGACAGCACCTGTTTTGCTATTTCAGGCAGAAAGAGATGATTTTGTATCTGTAAACGCATTGAGAAAATTTGCAGAGAAAATTAATCATAGAGGAATTACTTCCTGCGAATATGTTTACCTGCCGGGAACCAGACATGAGACCTACCGCAGCGATGACAGGACGATGGAAATGTATTTAGATAAGATTATGAAGTTTATGGATTCAGGCATGGTATCTGACAGTTGTACGTGATTCGTATCTTAATGAAATTTTCTATGCGATTCATGTATCGGAGGATAATCAAATAATGGAAATGGTTTTCTGTTATCAGCATCTCTACTAAGAGAACTGATAACAGGAAACCATTTTTATTATTTGGCTGAGTTTTTATTTAACAGCCGGAAACAGATTACAAAAAAGATAATTCCATATACAGTTGTGATAGGTGTCGCCATTCCAACATAAGTCAGAGATGTTTCCGGTAATCTCGACATAATGATAGATACCGGAATTCGGATGCAGAATGCGGAAGTGATTCCCTGGATCATAACAGGAATACTTTTTCCACAGCCATTAAAATATCCGATACTGCTGAAAAGTACACAAGTCAGTATACAGTCGGCAGAGAAACCTTTCAGGTAAGCGGCGCTCTGCGCGATTACCTCGGAATCATTGGTAAAGAAAGAGGATAATACTCCGCCTCCGAAGAATCCTACCATAAAGATGATGATTCCAACGGAACATCCGGTAATAATTGCAGTGTAAAAACCCTTCCATGCCCGGCTTTTCTTTCCGGCACCGATATTCTGCGCAACAAATGCTGATACACTCTGCATGATAGAGGACGGAACCAGCATAATAAAGGAAACGATTTTCTGTGCAATTCCATATCCGGCAGATGGCATCAGACCCATCTGATTGATAACAGAATTTACGACAAGAAATGAAATCTGAACCGTTGTCTCCTGAAGTGCGATCGGTATACCTACGTTTAATATTTTTCCAAGCTCTTCTTTATAAATCCGACATTGTTCTCTGGAAAATTCTATAGGCATATCCTGCTTTCTTAATACAACGACAGAACAGACGACAGAGACAAACTGTGCAAATACAGTGGCAATGGCGGCACCCGCAACATCCATGTGAAATACTCCAACCAGAAGCAAATCTCCCAGAATATTTATGACACAGGCAATTCCTACGAATAGAAGTGGAAGGTTTGCATTTCCCACACCTCGCAGCACACCGCTGATTACATTGTATGCAATGATAATAACGATACCGGCAGAACAGATTCTGATATAAAGAATTGTTTTGTCAAAGGATTCAGCCGGTGCCTGTAAAAGATGCGCAATTCCTCCGGCGGCAAATTCCAGTACAAATGTCATGATGACAGCAATGATCAGAAAAAGAATGATCGTAGTTCCGACCGCATTTCCTGCTTCTTTTGGTTTTTGTTCTCCGATGTGATGCCCGATTATTACGGTGGAGCCCATTGCAAGACTTGTAATGATAAAAGTAGCCATCTGCATAAAGGAACTTCCTGTTCCTACTGCGGAAATACTCGAGGCATTTCCGAATTTTCCAACAATCAGCAAATCAACTGCGCCATACGCAGCCTGCAGGATCAATGCTCCAAGCACGGGAATGGCAAACCGAAGCAAAGATTGGAACACAGGTCCTTCTGTAAAACTTATTTCTTTTTTCGACATTTTTTCCTCCTGAGAATGTGGATTGAATGCTTCAGATAGTAACGAGTGTACCAACAAATTGTGACGCACATTTTACAGAAAGCATTTTTCAAACACACTCTATTGATTGCTTGTTATCTAAAGCATTTAGATATTATCAGTATAACATAGTTATTGCGCACATTCTACTGTCACGTTGATAACCTTGTAAGTCTTGGAGTTACTGTGTTACTGTTTACTCAGTGCCTTGTAACAATCGTTACTGTTCACTCCGTTCACAGTAACGTAGCCAAAATTCATTCCAGATTGCCTGCGGCAATGGAATTTTGGCTTGTATGTCTCGGGATAGTGATGTGTGAACAGTAACTAACAATCTTTTTCCATATCAAATAAGCTCCATATTCTGATTGCGAATATCAGTTGAAGTATGTTACTATGAGAAAAAACATAGCTATATCATATGATTTTTGATGAAGTAAATCAGATGGCTGGTGACACAGAAACATGATAAGAAAGGCAAAAAACATGGCATCAGAAAGAACAGAAGAACTATACAGGGTTTTGCTCAGCAAGGGCTATCCGAAGGAGCTTTGTGCTGAGATTGCATATAAAAATATGAATACAGATTATACTGCAACCAGAATGCTGGGTTATTTATATCGGTATACAAATCCTAAAATCGAAGATCTGGTAGATGAGATGCTGGCGATTTTAAGTGATCGGGCGCAGATAATAGAGAAAAAGGAATCTGAACATGCGCAGGCAGTGATCAGTGAAATGTACCGGAAGGGATTATAAGTGACGAAGAACTTGGAGATAAGATAACAATGGAGCAATATTATTACAACCATATGAATAAGGCGCAGCAGGCTGCATATCACAGCATTCTTAGCGGTGTGAAAAACCTGGCGGATGAATTTCAGATTCCGGCATTAGAGGGAGAAGAACTTTATAATGTATTTTTTCAGATGCGTCTGGATCATCCGGAGATATTTTGGGTGAGCAGTTATAAATACCGGTATTATAAAGACTCTCCGAATCTGATTTTTATTCCGGAGTATCTTTTTGATAAAAAGAAGATTTGCGAACATCAAAAGGCTATGACTGCCAGAGTTGAGAAGCTGATTCGTCCGGCTCAGAAGCTGTCTGAGTGGGAGAAAGAGAAGTATGTACATGATTTTATCTGTGAAAATATCCGCTATGACAAACTGAAAAAATCATATTCCCATGAAATTATCGGACCGTTGGGGCAAGGAGTTGGTGTTTGTGAGGGAATTGCAAAAGCAGTAAAGGTTTTGTTAGATGCACTGGGAGTCTGGTGTGTGATTGCAATCTGTGGAAATAATCCTGAGAAGGGAATTAAGTATCGCCACACATGGAATATTGTAAAAATAGGAGGTACATATTATCATCTGGATGCGACCTTTGATAATACCCTGGGAAAAGATCGTGAAACTTCTGAAATCCGCTATGATTATTTCAATCTGGATGATTCACAGATTTTCAGGGATCATGAGCCTCTTATTGCGCCGGCGCCTCACTGCGGTGATCATGAGCACTTTTACTATAAGGAGAAGAAGCTTTCTTTTACTAAGAAAGAGGATGTGTATAAACGTTCTTTGCAGGCGGCGAAGAAAGGCAGGGTACTTATTTTTCACTGGAGAGGCGGCTATCTGACAAAGGAAGTACTGAAGGAATTGCTGGAACTTATCCGGAAAGCAGGAGATGAGAAAGACAAAACAGCAATGGTCAGCATAAACTGGCCGCAGGCAGTTATTCGTGTTCAGTATACGGATATGCAGGTACAGGAGAGTGTGACAATAGAGGAAGCGAATGAGGGGGAAAAGGAGTAAGATAGTTGGCTTTTTTGTGATAAAATAAAGAAAAAACGGGAAGGTATCAAAAATTATGAAAAAGGATTCAAGAATGACAGAGGGAAGTATCTCTGGAAAGATTATCTTTTTTTGCCATTCCACTGTTTCTCGGAAATCTGTTTCAGCAGTTGTATAATACAGCAGATTCCCTGATCGTAGGCAATTTTCTTGGAAGTAATGCGTTGGCTGCTCACAGAAAACCCGAGACATACCGCGCGAATTTATGCGGCTAGCATAAATTAAGTTTGCGAAGCAAACGATACTCCTTGGGCTTTGCACAAGGAGGTTCATATTTCCTGCATCGCGAAGCGTGTTGCTGAGAATGGAGTAAACAGTAACTTTTTGCCCGATGATTTACAAAATATCTTGACAGAGGTATTGATTTTGTTATAGTATTAGATTCAATAAAGGGGAGTAACCTACGTTTGAAAATCTGCGTTTGCAGTGTCGTCAGTACGGTGGAGACATCCGGCGCTGCAAGGAAATGGTGAGACTTTTATTGCATTTTTTGTTATGCAATAAGGGTTTCTTTTTTATATCATTTTATTAAAAATCCTTCATTGCATAAAAAATTACAGTTGGTGAATATTTGCAAAAAAGGAGGCAAAGGTAATGAAGGAAATCTATCAACAAACAGTAGAAGAAGTTCTGGATCACGTGGAAAGCAGGGAATCAGGGCTTACCAGTGAACAGGTTGAAAGATCCAGAGAGAACTGTGGATGGAATGAGCTTGCAGAAGGAAAGAAAAAAAGTATTTTACAGATTTTCTTTGAACAGTATAAGGATTTTCTGGTGCTGATATTAATTGCATCGGCAGTGATATCCGGTATGCTTGGAGATGTGGAAAGCGCAGCGGTTATCGTGATCGTTATTACGATTAATGCGATTTTGGGAACCGTACAGACAGTAAAGGCTGAGCAGTCTTTGCAGAGTTTAAAGAAGCTTTCCGGACCGGAAGCAAAAGTATTGCGTGATGGTGTGGCTGTCCAGCTCCCTGCAAGAGAACTGGTTGTGGGGGATGTGATTCTGCTTGAAGCAGGTGATATGATTCCGGCAGATGGAAGACTGATTGAAAATGCAAGTCTTAAGGTGGATGAAAGTGCTCTTACCGGTGAAAGTCTTGCGGTTGAAAAGAGCATGGACACTATTTTGGCAGAAGCACCACTTGGCGATCGGACAAATATGCTGTTTTCCGGAAGCTTTGTTACATATGGGCGTGGCAAAGCAGTTGTAACAGATGTAGGTATGCAGACAGAGGTTGGAAAGATTGCGGGACTTCTGAAATCGACTTCTGAAAAACAAACGCCACTTCAGGCAAATCTGGATGATTTTGGGAAAAAGCTTTCGATTCTGATACTGATATTTTGCGGAATTCTGTTTGCAATCAATGTATTTCGTGGTGAGAAGATCAGCAGTGCATTTATGTTTGCAGTAGCGCTTGCAGTTGCAGCAATCCCGGAAGCGTTAAGCTCTATTGTGACAATCGTTCTTTCTTTTGGAACACAGAAGATGGCAAAGGAGCACGCAATCATTCGTAAGCTTCAGGCTGTGGAAGGCCTTGGGAGTGTATCTGTTATCTGTTCGGATAAGACAGGAACGCTCACACAGAACAAAATGACAGTAGAAGATTATTATATTGATGGAAAAAGGATTTCAGCAGCTGCAATTGATGCAGCAGATCCGGCACAGAGATGTCTTTTGGATTACAGTATTTTATGTAATGATTCAACAAATGAAAATGGAGTGGAGATCGGAGATCCGACGGAAACGGCATTGATCAATCTGGGCAGCAGATGCGGAATAGAGGCTGCCGATGTAAGAAATCTTTATCCAAGAGAAGGAGAGCTTCCTTTTGATAGTGACCGTAAGATGATGTCAACACTTCACAGAATCGATGGCGAGAACAGGATGATTGTAAAAGGTGCTGTTGACAGGCTTCTGGAACTGACAGAGAGGATTTGGACAAAGGATGGAGTCCGGGAAATTACAGAAGCAGATAAAGAAAAGATCCAGATGCAGAATCAGGATTTTTCGATGGAAGGGTTACGGGTACTGGCGTTTACTTATCGTGAAATTCCGGAGAATCATATATTGACGATGGAAGATGAGAAACATCTGGTATTTCTTGGCCTGATTGCTATGATGGATCCGCCCAGGGAAGAATCAAAGGCTGCAGTTGCAGAATGTATAAAAGCGGGAATCAGACCGGTCATGATAACGGGAGATCATAAGATCACAGCAGCGGCAATTGCAAAGAGAATTGGAATCTTACATGATCTGTCGGAGGCATGCGAGGGTGCTGATATTGAAAATATGAGTGATGAGCAGCTGAGGGAATTTGTTCCGAATATTTCTGTGTATGCAAGAGTGTCACCTGAGCACAAGATCCGTATCGTCCGTGCATGGCAGGAGAAAGGGATGATCGTGGCAATGACCGGAGACGGTGTGAATGATGCTCCGGCATTGAAGCAGGCAGACATTGGTGTCGCAATGGGAGTGACTGGAACCGAGGTTGCAAAGGATGCCGCAGCAATGGTACTTACAGATGATAATTTTGCAACAATTGTAAAAGCAGTGGAAAATGGGCGAAATTTATATCAGAATATCAAGTATGCGATCCAGTTTCTTTTGTCAGGAAACTTTGGCGCGATTCTGGCAGTTCTTTGTGCATCGCTTGCAGGACTTCCGGTTCCCTTTGCACCGGTGCATCTGCTGTTTATCAATCTTTTGACAGACAGCCTTCCGGCAATCGCACTGGGTGTGGAGCCTCATAGCAGTGAGGTGATGAATGAGAAACCAAGATCTGCAGACGAGTCAATACTGACAAAAGATTTTCTTGGTAAGATCGGGCTGGAAGGTTTTGTGATCGGTGTGATGACAATGATTGGATTTTTGACAGGATATTACCAGAATGGTGCATTGCTGGGAAGTACCTACGCTTTCGGAACACTTTGCCTGGCACGTTTGTTTCATGGATTTAACTGCAAATCGGATCATCCGGTTATCTTTACAAAACGTTTCTTTAATAATAAATGGCTTCAGGGAGCATTTGCACTTGGGTCAGTACTTATTACAGCAGTACTGACGGTTCCTGGACTTCATTTTCTGTTTAAAGTGGAGACGTTGAACCTGATGCAGCTTGGATGCGTATATCTGTATGCGTTTGCCAGCCTTCCGATTATTCAGATGCTTAAATGGATACGCATGAAATTAAGAAAAAGAGGGGAAAGATAGTGAGTCTTTCCTCAGGTATGCATCGGAAGCTTTTGGCTTTTTATGGTAAGGGCGAAAATGTAATTTTACTGAAGTTTTGGAAACAGCAGCTATATACAAGGCTGCTGTTTTTGAGTATAATAGTAGAAATAAGCAGTGCAAATTGAGGAAGGATCATTCAAATGATAGTTAACAAGTGTTCGGAAAATTTACTTAAAAAATCAAAAAAATTATATGAGAATTACAGGGACAACTGTACAGTTGTCCAGAGAATGCTGGAAAAATATAAAAAGATATATCCCAATATTTCTGATTATTCTATTATGCATTTTATAGATATTGCAGAATTTTGCGATTTAATAATGGACAGAAAGAAACTGGAAGGCTTGAATGAAGATGAGTGTTACTGTCTTTTGCTGGCAGCCCTGTTTGCGCATACCGGATTTGGTTTAAATCAGGAAATCATGAACAGATATATAAACAGACTGGGAATTCAAAAGCAGACTCAATCGCTTACATTCCTGCAGATCATGAGCAAATATCATGTTTTGTTCAGTGCGTGTCTGATAGAAGAATATGGAGATATATTTGAATTTCCGTCAGAGAAACATAAATATGCCATAACCAGTATGCTGTATTTTATTGGCGGAAACAGCGATGATATAAATCAGCTGGAAGAAATTTTGGTATTAGACAATAAAAATACTGTCAGATTGAAGGATCTGGCAGCAGTTCTTGTGGTTGGAAATCAGCTTGCAGAATTGAAAAATATAAATCCTGATCTGGATTATGAGGATTTTGATAAATATAATTCTGAAGAGATTGTTGGATTTGTTGAAAGAAATGTCGTAAGAAGCATTTCTGTTAAAGATGGTAAACTTGTGATAGAAGCAGGTGGATCGGATTCAGCATATGCACTGATTGAAAGAAAAGTCAATATAATTATCAATAATTTTAATAAGATTCTCAGAAGTCTTACTCATGAGTCGGGTGACAATACCAGTCTTTTTTGCATTGATTCGATAGAGCTCAAGTGTGTTCTGTCTGCTGAAAATTCAGAGAAGATCTATCTTAATAAAGAAATTGAAGAATCATGGACAGAAGAGGATATTGAATTTTTTCATAAACTTTCTTTTGAAGAAAGAGTATTTTATGCGGATTATCTGTCTACAGAGTTTGAGATCACCAAATTTCTTATGGACTTTGCAAAAATAAATAAAGCAGTACTTGCGGGATTAGAGTATAGAGTAAAATCACCGAAGTCCTTATATAATAAGCTTTATCAGAGAGTAGAGAAGTCTTTTTTTGATTCAATAGCGGATGTTATTCGTTATACAGTGATACTGGAACCGAAAGAATATGTTGAACAGATACGATCTGTGACAGATGCTCTGTATGAGAAAAACTGGAAGATATATTCATTGAAAAATTATTGGGTCAATGACAGCTTTCCGTATAATGGCGTAAATGCAAAGTTTAAAAACTCACGCAACTATCGTATTGAAATCCAGTTCCATACTCAGGAAAGCTTTGATGTGAAAATGAGTGAGGAAGATCATAAACTGTATGAACAAAGAAGAGTTTTAGAACCGGGCTGTGATGAATATAACAGAATATTACAGTTACAGCTGAAATTATATTCAGATATGGAATATCCTGAAAATATTGCAGATTTAGAAAAAATTTAACTGAATCAAGTAAGTCCTCTGCTTCAATTGCAAATATCCGTCTGACCCTACAGCATCAAATGTTACAGCAGGAGGTACCGGATAATTCCGGGTCATTTGATGCATGACGATTAAAACCTGACAACAGCAGATTGTTGTTCTCCATATTAGTATATGTTCTGCATAGAAGCCTGTGAATGGTTGTAAGAGAGAAGATTTATGAAAATAGTGAAAAATAAACAATCCAACAGATAAACTCTTGAAGATGATGTGGTATTGTGTGGCATTATGTGAATTTTTGTGAGATTTCAGTAGAAAATAGCTTGTGATTATAATGAAAACAAGGTATACTAGTATAAAAGACAGCAGTCGGGAGAACCATTTTCCCGTCTCGTAAGGAGGATAAAATGGCAAAAAACTATGATGGCATGGCAGTTGGGGCATTTGAACTGGATAACCTGGTAGCTTGCTTTGTCGCTCTCGATGCAGCATCCAAGGCTGCAAACGTAACGATTCAAAGCGTCGAACGAAACCGACTGAAAAGCGGAGCATGTGTAAAAATACGCGGCAGTGTTTCTGATGTGAATGCAGCAATGGAAGTGGCCTTAGAGACAGCCAAACCCCTTGGCAAGATTGTTTCTCACACAGTGATCGCATCACCTTCCGCAGATACTGAAGTGGCACTTAAGATGACCATTAACAAATAGAACATGTCAGGAGGAAATGAGAAGATGTCATATGGAGCATTAGGATTAGTAGAGGTTGTGGGAAGCTGTAATGCAGTAGTTGTCCTTGACCAGATGCTGAAAACATCAGATGTGGAATTCCGTACCTGGCATACCAAGTGCGGAGGTCACGCAACTATATTCTTAAGTGGCGATATAGCAGCAGTAAAGGCAGCAGTAGATGCTGTAAAGGGAAACCCGCCCTGTGAAATTATAGCAGCAGCTGTAATCTCAGCACCGTCTGAAGAAACATCAAGACTGGTGAAAGAAGAGGAAGAAAAACACCATAAATAATAGCTAAGAGGACTTTCTGTAAATCAGTAAATGAAATGCAGAAAGTCTTTTTGGAATATGTATAAAGATTCTGCAGTAAAGAAGTGTCAGGGTATTGAAAATGATGTGAAGGTAGTATTAAATCAAGAAGGCAGGTATTTCGGAAGATGGATTATAAGAGTGTAAAAATATCAGAAGATGCAAAAATTGCAAGGCAGTCAGTGGTTATTGGAGATGTAACTATCGGGCGTGACAGTTGTGTTCTTCATTATGCTGTGATACGTGGCGATGATGCTCCGATCGTGATTGGTGAGGAATCTAATGTTCAGGAAAACTGTACGATTCATGTAAGCCGTAATATGCCGGTACATATTGGGAATAATGTGACAGTTGGACATAATGCAGTGCTTCATGGATGTATGATCGGTGACCGTACATTGATCGGAATGGGAGCGGTTGTTCTTGATGGTGCCAGAATAGGTAAGGATTGTATCATAGGAGCAGGAAGTCTTGTGACAAAGAATACAGTGATACCGGACGGTTCTCTGGTGATGGGAAGTCCTGCAAAGATTAAACGAAACCTTACATGGGAAGAAAAGCTGGGAAATCTTGAAAACAGTAAAGAGTATGTTTCTGTGTCTGCCGAAATGCAGAAGCAGGGTGTATTGTAAAAATCAGACAATAAAAATATCCCAGGAACTTTATGTAAAAACAGTGGAGTTCCGGGGATATTTATGTATATCAGACAGTAATCTTAAACCAGTCTTTTTCTTCAAAATCTACTACTGTGCAGTCATTTGCATAAGTGCATTCCGGAAGAATGATCATGGCATGGAGTACTTCATTGTTTAAAGGAAGAGGACATAAATGCCAGATAGCAGTATTGATCTTCACCATAGTTCCTTTTGGAACTATGAATGCTCTGGTAAGTTCCGGAACAGGTGCGCCTGCAGAAGCCGGTGCTACATGTATGATCATGTCATCATCCAGTGCAACAATTCCTTCCCAGGTAGTTGTGTGATATTCAGCAGCTTTAACGATGCGTTCATCTTTATGTACTGCAATAGGTGAAAAACCAATGGATCCCATACAGGTACCGGAAATACGGTCTGGATAAAATTTATGTATTTCACCATGTAATGGATAGCCTTCTGGCTCTGTCATGCTGAAAAATGTACCAAATGGTGCAAAATCTGCAGCATTGATTTTTGTTGCTTTTAGTTCTCTCATGGTATAATACCCCCTTATATAGTATTTTATGAAAAGTTTTGATTATTTTTTGTGTGTGACTGGTGGAAGATCACAGTGATAAGCGATACCCAGTGGGGTTACCAGCAGAGGATGTACCGGACGATAAACAGGTAGCCCAAGCTTTTTTTCAAATACGCCTGTGAAATCTTCAAAACTTGCGGAACCGCCTACAACATATACAGCGGGTACCTGGTAGCCTGTGAGAAATTTCTGAGTGATCGTGGCCATTTTTTCTACCGTTGCTTTGATTACAGGGAAAATTTCAGCTTCTTTTGAACGATCTGTTTTTAAAATTTCAGCTTCTTCGTATGGGATGTTATAGTGCCCTGCTACAGTCATGGTCATGTGACTGCCGCCGGTAGCTTCATCGTCTGTGTAGATTACTTTGCCGTTTTTGAGAATACTGATTCCTGTAGTGCCTCCACCTACATCCACTACAGCGCCGTCTGAAATCTTAAGTACAGCAGCTGCAGCGGTGGGTTCGTCTACGATATTGGAAACCTCAAAACCTGCACCCTCCAGCACATATTGAATACTTTTTGAACTTCCTTCGGAAACTCCGGGTGGGATTGCAGCTGCAGCGTAAGGAAGTTCAGTTTTCAGTTTTTCTTCAAGTTCAGCCTTCAGCCGTGTAACAAGCTGAACAGATTCATAATAATTGACGATCACGCCGTCTCTGATAGCCTGGGAGGGAGCGGATATGCCAGCAATCGGACGGTTGGTAGTGTCTACAACTGCCAGAACTGTATTAGCTGTACCCAAATCCACACCTACCTTCAGGCGGCCTTTGAATTTTTTGCATTCACCGGTTTGAACAAGATCGGCGAAATTTGATAAAGTTCTGTTTTTCAATTCCATATCTGTATACTCCTGATATTTTATTTTATAGATGAGATCGTTTGACATTGTTACTGCTCATTCCGTTCTCAGCAACATGTTTTTCGATTTTTGCTGTTTCAGAAAAAACAACAAAAAATTGCAAACAGATATTATATATTATAGAATAATCAGTATGGAAAAGCAACAAAATATGCCGTCAGGTTATGAAAAGAATAGAAAAATTATTGGTAAATATCAAAGTTTTCATTAAATATTTTTTCATTGTGTGATAAAATATTTAATGAACTTAAATACTTCTTGAATTCTTAAATAAAGAAAGGATGCTATACAGGAATCCGCATAGTGGCAGTGTTTTTCTGGATTACAATCTGGCAGTTTGCAAGTATGTATCTGGGACAGGAGATTCTTCTAGCATCTCCTGTTTCTGTTGTCCGAAAGCTTTTTGAACTGAGTTTTACCGGGAATTTCTGGCAGTCTGTTGGATTTAGTTTTGTGCGTATTGTGACAGGATTTCTTTTGGCTATGTTTTTGGGAATCTTTCTGGCAGTGTTGGCATATTGGTCAAAAACAGTGGAAATCCTGATAGCACCTGTAATTGCGGTGGTCAAATCTACACCTGTGGCGTCTTTTATCATTTTGTGCCTGATATGGATACCGTCCAGAAATCTGTCAGTTTTTATTTCTTTTCTTATGGTTCTGCCTGTGATATATACGAATATCCTTGAGGGAATACGGCAGACTGACAGTAAGATACTGGAAATGGCAAAAGTATTTCAGGTGAATCCCGGAAGAAAGATCAGATATATTTATGTATCGCAGGTACTACCTTATTTTCTCTCTGCATGCAGGCTTTCACTTGGGATGTGCTGGAAAGCAGGAGTGGCAGCAGAGGTTATCGGAGTACCCTCAGGTTCTATTGGTGAGAAACTGTATAATGCAAAAATATATCTGAATACTCCTGATCTTTTTGCATGGACGATTGTGATTATTGTGATAAGTTTTGTATTTGAAAAGTGTTTTCTTGGAATTGTAAGCAGAGTAGTTTATATGATAGAACATAAATAACGGAGATTTTGATTTATGGTAATTTTCTTAAATGCGTTATTTGTGAGGTTTGTTACAGGTGGAGAAAAGATATGGATATAAAGGTAGATCATGTCAGTAAAGCATACGGAGAGCAGCAGATACTGAGAGATTTGTGTTGCGTTTTTCCAGAAGGGAAAACCACTTGTATAAGAGGAAGATCCGGATGTGGAAAAACTACACTGATACGGCTTCTTCTGGGGCTGGATATTCCGGATAAGGGAAAAATAGAAGTGATAAGTGACAGGAAGATCAGTGCAGTATTTCAGGAAGATCGCCTGTGCGAAAATCTGAGTGCTGCTTCCAATATAAGACTGGTATGCACAGAAACAATTGATTATATTTTAAAAAAGACCGAGGGAAAGACATTGATCTTTGTTACCCATGAAGAACAGGAAGCAGTTTGGCTAAAGGCAGACAAAACATTAAAATTTATGAAGGATCATCTGATAAAATAATCCGGAAAGTGATGGGATAAAATAATGCAGACTTATACATATGTTTCAAAGGGAAAATTTGAATTAATGGAAAAACCAAAACCAGTACTTACGCATGAACGAGATGCAGTTGTAAAGGTAACGCTTGCAAGTATCTGCTCAAGTGATCTGCACATTAAACACGGAAGTGTTCCCCGTGCAGTTCCTGGTATAACTGTGGGACATGAGATGGTAGGTATTGTTGAATCAGTTGGAAGTGCTGTAACTCATGTAAAACCAGGGGATCGTGTGACTGTAAATGTAGAAACCTTTTGTGGTGAATGTTTTTTCTGTAAAAAAGGTTATGTAAATAACTGTACAGATGAGAATGGCGGATGGGCTCTTGGCTGTCGTATAGATGGTGGTCAGGCAGAATATGTAAGAGTTCCGTTTGCTGACCAGGGACTGAACAAAATTCCGGAAGGAGTTACTGACAGACAGGCTTTGCTGGTAGGAGATGTTCTTGCCACTGGCTATTGGGCTGCACGTATTTCTGAGATCACAGAGGAGGATATTGTGCTGATTATTGGAGCTGGTCCTACAGGGATTTGCACTTTGCTAAGTGTTATGCTGAAAAATCCAAAGTGTATTATTATGTGTGAAAAAGATGAAAACAGAATTCATTTTATTAATGAACATTATCCGGAGGTTCTTACTGTCTCGCCGGAGGAATGCTTTGATTTTGTCCAGGACCATAGTGATCACGGTGGAGCTGATGTAGTTCTTGAGGTTGCGGGAGCGGAATCTACATTTCGTCTGGCATGGGAATGTGCAAGACCAAATGCAACTGTGACAGTGGTTGCACTTTATGATAAGGCTCAGGTACTGCCACTTCCGGATATGTATGGAAAAAATCTCACATTCAAAACAGGTGGAGTGGATGGATGTGATTGTGAGGAAACCCTGAAACTGATCGCAGAAGGTAAGATTAATACAGAACCACTTATCACACATACCTATCCGCTTAGCAGAATCGAAGAAGCATATGAACTTTTTGAAAATAAGAGAGATGGTGTGATCAAAGTAGCGGTAGAGTGTTAGAGCGTGTTTCGAAAACGATGTACTAGCAGGATTGCTGTAGATGAAATGAGCAGGTCTGTGAAAAAAATATCTGGAGCAGTTTCTTTTTTGAAAAAAGGAATTAAGTAATGAGGAGATGACGAAGTCTTGAATAAAGCATATGAACAGGAAATAGAAATGTGGAATCAGGTTTTTAAAGAATGTACACCTGTAGATTTAAGAAAGTTAGATTTGAAAGTGGAAACCATGTTTGATGAAGCTTTAAAACTATTTGCGGAAAAAACAACAAATGTCCTGGATTTTGGATGCGGAACCGGAGATATTTCTACACATAAGGTTCTGGGGATTGATGCCTCAAAAGTGGGTATTCAATTTGCAAATGAAACAGCAAAACTCAGTGAGTATAAAACTGCCACGTTCTTAGAAGGCGGAGAACATATGATAAGTTTCCGGCAGTTCGCTTTTTTCCTGTGTTTCTGCTATACTTTTGTCAGGAAAGAGAGGACGGCTTATGAACATTGATTTAAGAGAAGAACTTAGAAAACGTGATGAACTTCTTGACGGTTATCTCAAGCAGATTGAGATCCAGGAAGAGTTTATCCAGAAGCAGAAAGAAATGATCGAATTTCTGGAAGACCATATTTCAAAGATCACAGATATTATCAGCGGCGTCTGACAGATAAAACTATGCCGGGGGAAAAAGTATGCCTGATGCTTATGACCGTATTACACTCCTGTGCCGCCTGAAAGCTGCACAGACCAGAAATAAAGAACTGGAATCCGGAGAAAGATATGTCCGGCTGAAAGAGCTTCATCAGAAGGAATGCAGGTAATATGGATCCAGGATCCTGGAACTGCAGAAAGAAGCGGCGGATGCCCATAAGGAAACGATACGTGTCCGTAATTACTGGTTCCAGGTACTGGAAGATATGCTTCTGGAGTTTGAAAAAATGCAGAAGAAAACGAAACAGGAGCTCCAGGAGATGGAAAAGCGCGCCCTGAAAGCAGAAAAACAGAGGGATGATGCACTGGATAAGGTAAAAGAACTCCAGCACCAGTTTTATGAAACAGCAGTCAGGCTGGAAGAAGAACAGGGAAAAAATCTGAAACTCCGTGCACAGATAAACCGTGATTATGAAAATTCTTCTATCCCTTCTTCCAAAACACTCCGGAAGAAAAAGATCACGAACAGCAGGGAAAAGACCGGAAGGAAACCCGGAGGCCAGCCAGGCCATAAGGGACACTGCCGCAAAAAACAGGAGCCGACCCGGCCGGCAATCCTTCTCCCGCCTCCGGAAATAGTCCTGGAAGACAATTCTTTTAAAAAGACATCAAAAACGATCATAAAACAACGGGTAGGCATCCGCATGCTCCTGGATGTAACAGAATATCATGCAGATGTTTATTATAGCAGTCAGACGGGAGAACGCGTTCATGCTCCATTTCCGGCCGGAGTCATTGATGATGTGAATTATGACGGCAGCATCCGGGCATTTCTGTTTCTTCTTAACAATGACTGCTGTACATCGATCGATAAGAGCAGACAGTTTCTGTCAGGCCTGACCGGTGGAAAACTGAATATCTCAAAAGGAATGGTGAGCAGACTCAGCAGGGAGTTTGCCTTAAAAACGGAAGCTGAGCGCAGGGCTGCTTATGCAGATATGCTGCTTTCCCCTGTCATGCATACAGACTGTACAAATGGCAGGGAAAACGGAAAGGGCTGCCAGATATATGTCTGCGCAACGCCGGACGGAAAAGCCCTGTATTTTGCCCGTGAGAAAAAAGGGCATGAAGGGGTAAAGGACACGGTCACTGAAGATTACCAGGGGATCCTTGTACACGATCATGACCGGACCTTTTATAATTATGGAACGGATCATCAGGAATGCCTTGCCCATGTGCTGCGCTATCTGAAAGGTAGCATGGATAATGAGCCGGACCGTACCTGGAATAAAGATATGCATTCACTGGTACAGGAAATGATCCATTTCCGGAATGGATTACAGCCGTCTGAGGAACTGGATCCCTGTAAGGTCTCTGAATTCGAAGAAAGATACCGTAAGATACTGGAGACCGCCCGGAAGGAATATGAAAATGTTCCGGCAAACGATTACTATAGAGACGGGTATAATTTATTTCTGAGAATAGAGAAATATATGCAGAACCATCTGCTGTTCCTGCATGATCTCCGGGTACCTGCCACTAATAATGAAGCAGAAAGGCTTCTAAGGAATTATAAGCGGAAACAGGCGCAGGCCGTGACATTCAGAAGTTTCGAGAGCATCGATTACCTCTGCCAATGCATGAGCATGCTTGTTTTGATGCGCTTAGAAGAACCAGAAAATATATTTGACAGAGTGTCCAGGATATTTGGATAAAGAAAACCGATGGCTTTAACTGTTTTTCAGTTTACACCATCGGTTTTCTTAAGTCCAGTTAGCCCTTGAACAGTAACACAATCTTTTTTCCATATCAAATAAGCTCCATGTTCTGATTGCGAATATCAGTTGAAGTATGTTACTATGAGAAAAAACATAGCTATATCATATGATTTTTGATGAAGTAAATCAGATGGCTGGTGACACAGAAACATGATAAGAAAGGCAAAAAACATGGCATCAGAAAGAACAGAAGAACTATACAGGGTTTTGCTCAGCAAGGGCTATCCGAAGGAGCTTTGTGCTGAGATTGCATATAAAAATATGAATACAGATTATACTGCAACCAGAATGCTGGGTTATTTATATCGGTATACAAATCCTAAAATCGAAGATCTGGTAGATGAGATGCTGGCGATTTTAAGTGATCGGGCGCAGATAATAGAGAAAAAGGAATCTGAACATGCGCAGGCAGTGATCAGTGAAATGTACCGGAAGGGATTATAAGTGACGAAGAACTTGGAGATAAGATAACAATGGAGCAATATTATTACAACCATATGAATAAGGCGCAGCAGGCTGCATATCACAGCATTCTTAGCGGTGTGAAAAACCTGGCGGATGAATTTCAGATTCCGGCATTAGAGGGAGAAGAACTTTATAATGTATTTTTTCAGATGCGTCTGGATCATCCGGAGATATTTTGGGTGAGCAGTTATAAATACCGGTATTATAAAGACTCTCCGAATCTGATTTTTATTCCAGAGTATCTTTTTGATAAAAAGAAGATTTGCGAACATCAAAAGGCTATGACTGCCAGAGTTGAGAAGCTGATTCGCCCGGCTCAGAAGCTGTCTGAATGGGAGAAAGAGAAGTATGTGCATGATTTTATCTGTGAAAATATCCGCTATGATAAACTGAAAAAATCATATTCCCATGAAATTATCGGACCGTTGGGGCAAGGCGTTGGTGTTTGTGAGGGAATTGCAAAAGCAGTAAAGGTTTTGTTAGATGCACTGGGAGTCTGGTGTGTGATTGCAATCTGTGGAAATAATCCTGAGAAGGGAATTAAGTATCGCCACACATGGAATATTGTAAAAATAGGAGGTACATATTATCATCTGGATGCGACCTTTGATAATACCCTGGGAAAAGATCGTGAAACTTCTGAAATCCGCTATGATTATTTCAATCTGGATGATTCACAGATTTTCAGGGATCATGAGCCTCTTATTGCGCCGGCGCCTCACTGCGGTGATCATGAGCACTTTTACTATAAGGAGAAGAAGCTTTCTTTTACTAAGAAAGAGGATGTGTATAAACGTTCTTTGCAGGCGGCGAAGAAAGGCAGGGTACTTATTTTTCACTGGAGAGGCGGTTATCTGACAAAGGAAGTATTGAAGGAATTGCTGGAGCTTATCCGGAAAGCAGGAGATGAGAAAGACAAAACAGCAATGGTCAGCATAAACTGGCCGCAGGCAGTTATTCGTGTTCAGTATACGGATATGCAGGTACAGGAGAGTGTGACAATAGAGGAAGCGAATGAAGGGGAAAAATAGATGTAATAAACAGCTTAACTTTTTCCGTGTGAGGATAGAGCTTTTTAAAAGAATGTGATCAGAGTGAGAAAACAGCCGAGATGTGGGACAGGGAATTAAAAGAAATCAGGAAGCAGGAACAGTATAGGAAAGCTATATCATGTATGGAAGAGGAACAGTATGATAAGGCAATAATTTTGTTTGAGGGACTTCCAAGAGATTATGAAGATGTCAGAAATAATTTCAGGGAATAAGGGTGAAATAAATGAATCAAAATTGCATGATTACACGAGAAGCAGCGTTGGAATTCGGTTTATCATTTCAGAATACATATACGGAAAGACCTTTCCGTGATCAGAACTGGCAAGTGGTAAGAGCGAGGGAAAACAAAAAAATTTTTTTATGGATCTATGAACGAAACGGTTATGTTAATCTGAATGTAAAAGCAGATCCGGAGTGGCGTGATTTTTGGCGAAGTGCCTATGAATCTGTACAGGCTGGTTATCATCAGAATAAGGAACATTGGAATACCATTATTCTAAATGGGACGGTACCGGATAAAGATATTAAAAGAATGATATCCGAAAGCTATGATCTCGTAACATACAGCCCGACAAAGAAGATTTATGAGGCAGTGAAGCAAATTCCGAAAGGATGCGTTGCAACTTATGGTCAGGTTGCCGAAATGGCAGGGAATCCGAGAATGTCGAGAGCGGTAGGGAATGCCCTCCATAAGAATCCGGATCCGGGGCATATTCCCTGTTATCGGGTAGTGAATTTCAGAGGAGAACTGTCAGGGGCTTTTGCCTTCGGCGGTAAAGATGTACAGAAAAAGCTACTGGAAGCAGATGGAATTGAGGTTGTCAATGGAACGGTGGATTTAAAAAAATATGGATTGACGCAAAGAGATGATAAACTGTGAGAAAACAGATACGGATGATTACCTTATTATCATTTGAATGCTGCTTTTGATAACGGCCTGAGAAAGGATTACGGAAATTCTGAAATCCGATATGATCATTTTTATTATAAAAAGAAGAAGCTGTCTTTTACCAGACAGGAATTTTGTAATGCTCATCAGCTGGGGGCGGGCAAATCTTTCCGGATCTGCCTGGCAAAGGACTGTATTATAGGTGCAGGAAGCCTGGTTACCAAGAATACTGTGATACCGGATGGTTCTCTGGTAATGGGCAGTCCGGCCAGGATCAAACGAAATCTCACCTGGGAAGAATATTCTGAAAATATTGTGGCTTTAGAAAAAATCCATAGTAATCCCATAAAATAATGCAGTTAAAACAATTCAGTAGTGATATCATACACCTGCTTTACGATAAACAGATTTCATGTTATGATTATTTCAGTTGAATTTGAGATATTCTATTAATGAAAAGGGTAACTATTCAACAGTCTCTGATTGTGAGAGTATTGAACAGTTACGAAGAAAAATAAAAGGAGGATCAATGTTATGCTTACAACATGGACTCCGGCACATATGCCGGAAAAAGAGGAAATCAAAATCCGTCTGCAGACAGCAAGAAGTCAGCTCTATGATTTTCAGATGAAAATCAAGGAACATAAGATCCCGGTAATCGTACTCTTTGAAGGCTGGGGATCTTCCGGCAAGGGAAGTACGATCGGAAAAGTCATTAAGAATATTGATCCGCGTTTCTTTAAGGTTGCCACTATGTCAGCTCCCACAGCAGAAGAACTGAGATATCCATTTCTGTATCGTTATTTTAAACAGATTCCGGAAGCCGGAAAATTTACATTTCTGGATTCCGGCTGGATGGAGCAGACTTGTAAAGACTGTCTGTCGGGCGAGATTGAAGGCGAAGGTTATACACAGCGGATTGACAGCATCCGCCGTTTTGAGCGACAGCTTACAGATAATGGTTATCTGGTGCTGAAATTCTTTATGCAGATTGACAGGGATGAACAGAAGCGGCGTGAAAAATTACTTCTGGATCATAAAGACACCAGATGGCGTGTGTCAGACTTTGATAAATGGCAGAATGAACATTACAAAAAATGTGCAAAAATATTTTCTCAGTATCTGTCTGACACGAATGTTTCCTCTGCACCATGGTACATCATAGATGCCAGTGACAGAAAATGGGCGGAACTTCAGGTGCTGGAGACTATGGTAAGCAATATTGAAGTTGCCATGCAGAATCAGGCACATTCCGTTCCGATTTTGCAGAATGTATTCCCTCTGGAGCAGATTCCCCGTCTGTCGGATATTGATCTGAGAGATAAAACAATGGATGACGAGGAGTACAGGGGAGAACTGAAACAGCTCCAGAGTAAACTGGGGGAACTCCATAATAAACTGTACAGGAGACGTATTCCTGTGATCATCACGTATGAAGGCTGGGATGCGGCAGGCAAAGGAGGTAACATCAAACGTATTACAGAAGCTCTGGATCCCCGGGGCTATGAAGTACATCCAATTGCAAGTCCGGAACCACATGAGAAGGCCAGACATTATTTATGGCGTTTCTGGACAAGACTTCCGAAAAATGGGCATATCGCTATTTTTGACAGAACCTGGTATGGCAGAGTTATGGTAGAACGTCTGGAGGGATTTTGCAGTGAAAATGACTGGAAACGTGCCTACAACGAAATGAATGAGTTTGAGAAAGAACTTAAAGACTGGGGTGCAGTCATTATTAAATTCTGGGTACAGATCGATAAGGATACACAGCTGGAGCGTTTTCAGGAGAGACAGAATAATCCGGAGAAACAATGGAAGATCACAGATGAGGACTGGAGAAACAGAGAGAAATGGGATGCCTATGAAGTGGCCGTAAATGAGATGCTTCAGAAGACAAACACTTCCTTTGCACCATGGCATGTACTGGAATCTGTTGACAAGAAATATGCCCGTATCAAAGCACTCAGAATTGTGATCTCTGAAATAGAAAAAGCATTAAAAGAAAATTAAATTTTGCGGGAAATGTGTAAATGAATGATAAGATAACAGTCTGCCTGGGTAAGGGCGGGCAAAGAGAAATGGCAGAATCTTTTGCCAGAAAGAACAATGTTCCGATTATGGACAAACCGGGAGAACATCTGACAGTAATGTTTGACTCCCGGGGCGTATCACTTACCGGTTATGGCCTGACATATCAGGGAGATTTTGAAGGAATGCTGCACAGAGTCACAAACGGAAGACTTTCCCATGAAATGCTGGTACGTGCGGTCAAAACAGAGGGAGAACATCTGAAAGCAATTGATGCCACTGCAGGTATGGGGGAGGATGGTTTCCTTCTTGCAGCATATGGCTATGAGGTGACATTATACGAACAGAATCCGGTGATCGCCGCACTTTTGAAGGATGCGCTCCGGCGTGCCAGAAAGCATCCCGTATTAAAAGACATTGCTTCCAGAATGAAACTGGTGGAGGGTGACAGTGTGTCATGTATGGAGAAACTTATGGATCCGGTAGATGTGATCTATCTTGATCCCATGTTCCCGAAGAGACAGAAATCCGGTCTGATAAATAAAAAACTTCAGCTGATCCAGAAACTTGAACCTCCATGTTCTGAGGAAAAAGATCTTTTTGATGCAGCTATCAAAGCCGGACCTTCCAGAATTATCGTAAAACGTCCTCTTAAGAGCGTCTGTCTTGATGGAAGAGAGCCTTCTTATATATTAAAAGGAAAAGCAATACGATATGACTGTTATGTGATGTAGAAGGTTTATCAGCACATTGCAGCAGCCCTTTATTTTTGAGGGCTGCTGCAATGTATTTTTTTCCATTCCCGGATAAATTCCATTTGTTCCTGATCGGAGATTTCCTGGGAGGCAGCGTCATTTCCGGCAGCTACACAGCAGAGCAGGACGAAGGTCTGAAAGAGTAAAAATACCAGTATCAATAATAATGCAGTCATAATTTGTCTCCTTAATATTATGCAGATGGTTACAGTTATTTTATGAAATTGCTATAAGGATATTTTCGGGATTTCTGTAACAGATTCTGTATATGCCTGTTGTTTTGCATATCAGAAGTATCTGCATATCATGGAAGCTTTATACATTTTATTTACAGAAAAACGGAGATATGACAGGAGAAACTGTCGGACACAAAAATATAATCTTCCGAATAATTTAAAGTAAGACGCAAATGTTCATTGTCTTTGTAGCGACCTGATGAACAGTTGCGGTAAGATTTCATTATCCAGATGATTCGGAGGATTTTTTATGAAGAATTCAGATGATTCCGGATATACAGGAAAGCACGTGGGTGTGTGTGTTCTGGATACCGGGATTTTTCCTCATATAGATTTTACAGGGAGAATACTTGCGTTTCAAGATTTCATCGGACATCGTATCAGACCTTATGATGATAATTCTCATGGAACCCATGTATGTGGGATCATTGGCGGTGACGGAAGGGCTTCGGAAGGACGGATCAGAGGAATTGCCCCCGGGTGTAGCCTGATAGTTCTGAAGGTGCTCGACAGAACGGGAAATGGCAGGAAAGAAGATGTTTTACAGGCTTTTCGCTGGATCCTGGAGAATAAGAGATATTATGGGATACGTGTAGTGAATATCTCGGTGGGAACAACCTGTAGGAGAGCAGAAGATCACAGAGTTCTGATCGCAGGTGTGGAACAACTTTGGGATGCAGGTCTGGTGGTAGTGGCTGCGGCAGGAAATCAGGGACCGAAGGCAGGAAGTGTGACAGCACCGGGAAGCAGCCGGAAGATTATCACAGTAGGCTCCAGCGATCTGCTTACAGGACGGACTGCCATATCAGGCAGGGGACCTACATTTGAGTGTGTTTGTAAACCGGATCTGGTTGCACCCGGGAATCATGTTCTTGCCTGTGCACCGGGAGCAGATAACGGATATGGAGTGAAGAGTGGTACTTCTATGTCTACACCTCTGGTTGCAGGGGCAGCAGCATTGATGCTTGAGAAGAATCCGGAGCTGACTAATGTTCAGATCAAGATGAAATTGAAAGAAAGTGCCAGGGATATGGGATTGCCAAAGAATCAGCAGGGATGGGGAGAACTGGATCTGGAACGCTTTATGGAACTGTGATCAGTAATCATTTTATTTGGCAAAATATTGCTTTAGTGTATAAAAGCATTGACGAACGGTCTGTTTTCGGCTATCATGATAGTTAACTGGATGAGAGCCAAAGAGGAGGATTAACATGAAAAAAATTCAGATGCAGACACCACTTGTGGAGATGGATGGAGATGAGATGACCAGAATTCTCTGGAAAATAATCAAAGATGAACTTCTTCTTCCGTATATTGATTTGAACACTGAGTATTATGACCTTGGTCTGGAATACAGAAATGAAACGGATGATCAGGTAACTGTTGATGCAGCAGAGGCTACAAAGAAGTACGGCGTAGCAGTGAAATGTGCAACTATCACTCCTAATAAGGCAAGAATGGAAGAGTATACCTTAAAGAAAATGTACAAGAGTCCTAACGGAACGATTCGTGCAATTCTCGACGGAACTGTTTTTCGTGCCCCAATCGTAGTGAAGGGTATTGAACCATGTGTTAAGAACTGGAAGAAACCGATCACCATCGCACGTCATGCCTATGGTGATGTGTATAAGAACACAGAGATGTATATTGACGGTCCCGGAGATGCTTATCTGGTATTTGAAGGTGCAGACGGACAGCAGAGAAAAGAGCTGATCCATCATTATGAGGGACCGGGTGTGCTTCAGGGTATGCACAATCTGGATGATTCTATCACAAGTTTTGCAAGATGCTGTTTTAATTATGCACTGGATACAAAACAGAACCTGTGGCTTGGCGGCAAGGATACGATCTCCAAGATTTATGACGGACGTTTTAAGGAAATCTTTGCAACTATTTATGAAGATGAGTTTAAGGAGAAATTCGAAGCAGCAGGCATTGAATATTTCTACAGCCTGATCGATGATATCGTAGCTCGTGTCATGAAGGCTGAAGGCGGATTTATCTGGGCCTGCAAGAACTATGATGGAGATGTTATGAGCGATATGGTTTCTTCAGCATTTGGTTCTCTGGCTATGATGACATCTGTACTGGTATCTCCACAGGGATATTACGAATATGAAGCTGCTCATGGAACTGTACAGAGACATTATTATCGCTATCTGAAAGGTGAGGAGACATCTACTAACTCTGTAGCAACTATTTTTGCATGGACTGGAGCTCTGAGAAAAAGAGGTGAGCTGGACGGCAATAAAGAATTGATGGAATTTGCTGATAAACTGGAGAAGGCGACTCTGGAGACGATTGAAAGCGGTAAGATGACAAAAGACCTTGCGCTGATCACTTCTCTTGAGGATGTGACAGTACTGAACAGCAAAGATTTCATCCTTGCCATCAGAGAGAGACTGGATGAAATTTTATAATTTCAGAAATTATCCGGTAATGTTTCTATAACATTATAAAGTTCTCCGGGCAGGATCACACTGCAGCGGAGAAACCTGTAAAAAGTTATAAACTGCGAAAATGGGAAGAACCTGCATTATGCAAGTTCTTCCCATTTTTCATATAATCCTTCTAATTCTTCGGTAATGGCGGCTTTCTCTTTGCTGAGTTTCGCACATTCTGCCACATTTGTGCAGATATCCGGGAGAATCATGGTTTCGTCGATCTCTTTATCTCTGGTTTCAAGTTCTTCAATGCGGGCTTCTACTTTTTTTAGTTCATTCTCTCGTTTTCGCTGGCGGGCCTGTTCTTCTTTCTGCTGTTGCCAGGAAAGCTTGTTATCAGAAGCCTGCTTTGCTTCTGTCACAGCCTGAGCGGCAGCCGGAGCATATTTTTCCGTCAGCTCTTCTTTTTTCTCCAGATAATAGTCGTAATCTCCGATATAATTTACAATTGCCTGATTGGTCAGATCCAGGATCCGGGTAGCTGTCTGGTTGATGAAGTAACGGTCGTGGGAAACATAGAATACTGTTCCAGTGTAACTGTTCAATGCCTCTTCAAGAATCTCTTTTGAAGCGATATCCAGATGGTTGGTGGGCTCATCGAGGATCAGAAAGTTTGCTTCGGACAGCATCAGCTTGGCGAGGGAAACACGACCTCTTTCTCCGCCGGACAGAGCGGAGATCAGTTTGAATACATCATCCCCTGTGAAAAGGAATGCTGCCAGCATATTTCGAATTTCTGTTTCCGTAAGTGTGGGATAAGCATCTGAGATTTCCTCAAAAATAGTTTTCTCCATATGAAGAACATGGTGTTCCTGGTCATAGTAGCCAATCTGTACCTTGGAACCAAGAGTAAATCTGCCGCTGTCTGCATCAATCAGCCCATTGATGATCTTTAACATGGTGGTTTTGCCTGTGCCGTTATTGCCAATCAGGGCTACACGTTCTCCACGTTTGATCTCAAAGGAGATGTCACTGAAAAGTGTCTGTCCGGGAAAAGATTTGGAAAGACTTTCCACAGTAAGGACATCATTTCCGCTGACAAATCTTGGTTCCAGGGAAATGCGCATCTGATTCTGAATCTCCTGTGGTTTATCAATGCGCTGGACTTTATCCAGCATTTTCTCGCGGCTTTCCGCACGTTTGATGGATTTCTCGCGGTTAAAGGATTTCAGCTTGGCAATGACTGCTTCCTGATGTTTGATATCCCGCTGCTGGTTCAGGTAGGCTTTGTACTGGGCGTCACGCAGCTGGGCTTTTTTCAGGGCATAGGCAGAATAGTTGCCACTGTACATACGCATATTTCCTGCTTCGATTTCCACAACTTTTGTTACGACTTTGTCAAGAAAGTAACGGTCGTGGGATACGATAAATACAGCACCCGGGTAATTCAGAAGATAGGTTTCCAGCCAGGAAATACTCTCCATATCCAGATGGTTGGTAGGCTCATCCAGAAGAAGAATGTCAGGGCTGGCAAGAAGCAGTTTACCCAGAGCTACGCGGGTTTTCTGGCCGCCTGAAAGAGTTTCTATCTGGCGTTCGAAATCTTCTTCTGTGAAACCAAGACCTTTTAATACACCCATGATCTCACTTTTGTAAGCGTAACCATTTTCCAGTTCAAACTGGTGACTCAGTCTTGTGTAAGTATTCATCAGGCTGTCCAGAGCATCTCCGGTGGTGGTTTTCATTTCCTGTTCCAGAGAGCGCAGACGGTTCTCCATATCAATAATGTGCTGTTTGGTGGAAATCAGTTCTTCGTAAATGGTATGATGGCCATGAATGTCCTGATACTGGGCAAGGTAGCCGATATTTTTATCTTTGGCAAGTACCACGTTTCCTGAATCCGGGGAGAGCTCATGCATAATGATTCGCAGCAGAGTCGTCTTGCCTGCACCGTTATTGCCGATGAGAGCTGCCTTTTCGCGGTCTTCTATATGGAAACTGGCATCCTTGAGAATGATTTTTTCGCCAAAGGATTTACAGATATTCTGACATGATAAAATCATAGGAATTCCTCCGTTTGTAATTTGTCCGCGTACTATTATAATCGAAAATGCCTGTTTTTGAAAGCATTTTAAGAGATTTTGTCCAGAGAAAAGAAAGCACCGGATGGATGCATGGAAGAAAATATGATATTCCGGGGAATTTTTCAGAATGAAATTGATAAAAAAATACAGAAATATTTGGTCAAAAAGTACAAATTTAATTTGACAATAAAATAACATCTGGGTATAATTGACATAGATAAGCTAAGGAGGGAAAATTTGTGGAAGCTAAGGAAATTTCGAAAGCGGTAATCAAGCGTCTGCCGCGGTACTACCGCTACCTCGGTGAATTGATGGAGGAGAATGTAGAGCGTATATCTTCAAATGATCTTAGCAAGAAGATGCATGTGACGGCTTCCCAGATTCGTCAGGACTTAAATAATTTCGGTGGTTTTGGTCAGCAGGGTTACGGCTATAATGTACGCTATTTGTATACAGAAATCGGTAAGATCCTTGGGCTGGATACTGTACATCCGATGATTATTCTGGGTGCCGGTAATCTGGGACAGGCATTGGCCAATTATGTGGATTTTGAAAAGCGCGGATTTAAGCTGGTTGGTATTTTTGACGTCAATCCTGTACTTGAGGGGATTGCAGTTCGTGGAATTGAGATTCAGATGTTGAGCGATCTTCCTTTGTTTCTGAAGGAGAATGAGGTTGAGATCGCGATCCTGACTCTTCCTAAAAACAAAGCCAAAGAGATGGCAAAGATTTTAATTGATAATGGAATTAAGGCAATCTGGAATTTTGCACATATTGATCTGGATGCCCCGGAGGATGTAATGGTAGAGAACGTACATCTTTCAGAGAGTCTTATGACTTTGTCCTATAACCTGAGTGAGTACAGAAAGGAACATGAAGGTATGTAAGGGATAACTGTGAAACACAAGGCTGTGGTCATCTGATCACAGCTTTTCTCTTGTATGTAAATGTGTTATTGTAAACAGGAGGTGAACAGATGAGAGAGATTGTAACTGCTGTTGAGATGAAAGAACTGGATCATAATACGATTCAGAAAGCCGGGATATCGTCTCCGGTACTTATGGAGAGGGCGGCATTAAAGACGGTTGAGGAGATTGTACAGAGATTAAAGAATAAAGAAAAAGAGAAAATCCTTGTGGTCTGCGGAACCGGCAACAATGGCGGAGACGGATTGGCGATTGCCAGACTGCTTCAGTTGAGAGGAGTCAGAACCTGGTATTATATTGCGGGTAAGGAAGAGAAAATGACTGCTGAAACTGCCGGACAGCTTAAAACAGCAGAATATTATCAGGTGCCCCGGGTGCATAACCTGGATCTGGATGAATATACTACTATAGTAGATGCCATCTTTGGGGTTGGACTGAGCAGACCTGTAGAGGGAAAATATGCAGAGCTTATCAGTACAATGAACCGGGCATCTGCGTATAAAGTAGCTGTGGATATTCCATCCGGGATTGACTCAGATACCGGATTTGAGAAGGGGATTGCATTCCGGGCAGATCTTACGGTTACCTTTGCTTTTCGCAAAAGAGGGCTGTGTTTTTATCCCGGACGCATGTATGGCGGTGAGATCGTTGTTACGGATATCGGAATCTATTCCATACCCGGAAAGAAAATCTGTATGCATCATCTGGAACGTGAAGATTTGAAAATGCTTCCGGAGAGAGTTCCCTATGGAAATAAAGGAACCTTCGGTAAGGTTCTTCTTATAGCTGGCAGCGAAGGAATGTGCGGAGCTGCATATCTGAGTGCAGCAGCTGCTCTGAAAAGCTCTGCGGGAATGGTGAGAATTCAGACCGTGGAGGCCAACAGGATTCCGTTGCAGACACTGTTGCCGGAAGCCATGATCACCTGTGATTTTGATGAGAAAAAAAACCAGGCAATGCTTGACTGGTGTGATGTGCTTGTGATAGGACCGGGTCTTGGAACTGGAGCGCAGAGCAGGGAAAGAGCTCAGTGGTTCCTGGCGAAGGCAGCTGAGTGTAAAAAAACAGTAATTCTGGATGCAGATGGCCTGAATCTTCTGTCAGTCCATGACAACTGGAAGTGTTTTATCGGGGAACATGTGATCCTGACACCTCATATTGGTGAGATGAGTCGTCTGTGCGGAAAAGAAATCGGTAAGATCCAGGATTGTCTGGCACAGACTGCAGCTGATTATGCAAAGGAGTCTGGAGCGGTTTGCGTTCTGAAGGATGCCTGTACTGTGGTGGCAGATGCTTTTGGAGATATGTATTTGAACATTTCGGGTAATGCAGGAATGGCTACAGCGGGAAGTGGAGATGTGTTAAGTGGTGTGCTTGCCGGTATACAGTGTATGTACCTGGCAGCAGAAAAGAAATTTTCTCCTGTTATGCTGGCTGCACTTGGTGTATATGTGCATGGGCTGGCAGGTGATCTGGCTGCTGAAACAGTAGGGCAGCGAGGGATGACCGCAGGAGATATCATCTGTTTTCTGCCGGAAATACTAAGATAGAATATTCATTTTGAGGCAGTAAATCTGTGAAACAATTTGCAGATATTAACATGAAAAAATAACAGAGGAAAATTATTATGAAGAAAGATAGCAGAGTAAAAGCAGTCATTTCACTGGATGCAGTAGAACATAATTTCCGGGAAATGAGAAAAAATATTGCAGAAGAGACAAAGATGATCGCAGTCATAAAGGCTGACGCTTATGGACATGGCGCGGTGCCGGTTGCACATCTCATTGAGGATTATGATTATATCTGGGGATTTGCGGCTGCAACTGCGGAAGAAGCGATTCATCTGCGAGAAGCCGGGATTACAAAACCAATCCTGATCCTTGGAATTGTTTTTGATGAATATTTTCCGGAACTTGTCCGTTATGAGATCCGTCCTGCAGTGTGCGAATATGAGGAGGCAAGGAAACTTTCAGACGAAGCGGTTCTGCAGAAAAAAACTGTACATATTCATATTGCTCTGGACACAGGAATGACCAGGATCGGTTTTGCGGATGCACAGGAAAATGTAGAGGAAATTAAAAAAATTTCAGAACTTCCAAATCTTGAGATTGAGGGTATGTTTACTCATTTTGCAAGAGCAGATGAGTATGACAGAAGTCCGGCTATGGTACAATTGGAGCGGTATCTGGATTTTTCAAGACGCGTAGAAGAGGCAGGAGTGGAAATTCCTCTGCATCACTGTTCTAACAGTGCGGGCATCATACGTATGCCGGAAGCAAATCTGAATATTGTCCGTGCCGGAATCACAATTTATGGAATTTATCCTTCTTCTGAGGTGGAGAGAGATATTGTAAAGCTTGAGCCGGTTATGGAACTTAAGAGTCATGTGACTTATGTGAAGGACGTTCCTGCCGGAGCAGCGATCAGCTACGGCGGTACTTATGTGGCTGACAGGAAGCTTCGTGTGGCAACTGTTCCGGTGGGCTATGCAGACGGCTATTCCAGGCAGCTTTCCAATAAAGGCTGGGTTCTGATACATGGACAAAAGGCTCCGATCCTTGGCAGAGTCTGTATGGACCAGTTTATGGTAGATGTGACTGAGATTGGTGATGTGAAGAAGGGCGATGAGGTAACACTGATCGGCAGAGACGGGGATGAGTTTATCGGTATTGAGGAGATTGGTGATCTCTGTGGCAGATTTTCCTATGAGTTTGCCTGTGATATCAGCCCGCGTGTGCCGAGAGTCTATATTAAAAACGGGAAAGAAATATAATGTTACTGTTTGCTGAATAGAGACGAAGTGAGCGATAACTGATTTTTATATACCACGCATGTATACACAAGAAAAAGGTGGAAATACTTTATCTTAACCGGACAGGAAATATCCGGCTGATAACAAGGTTTCTTCTTATGGCAATGTTGTAAATTGAAACCGGAAAGAATCGGAGTGTGAATTGTGTGGTAATTAAAAGAGGGGATATATTTTATGCTGATCTTCGCCCTGTAGTGGGGAGTGAACAGGGTGGAATCCGGCCGGTTCTGATCATTCAGAATAACGTAGGTAACCGGCACAGCCCTACAGTGATCTGTGCTGCTATTACATCAAAAATGAACAAGGCTAAGCTTCCTACACATATTGAGATCAATGCGGAACTCTATGGGATTGAAAAAGATTCTGTGATTTTGCTGGAACAGCTTCGTACTATAGATAAAAGAAGATTAAAAGATAAAGTCTGTCATCTGGATGATGCGATGCTGGATAAGGTGAATCATGCACTTGAGATCAGTCTGGAGCTTACGTTCTGATTTTACTTTTTAAGGGATATATCATCTGATCCGGTATTGCGATTTTTTGGCTTGCATGTCTCGGATAGTAGTGCGTGAACAATAAATGAACAGTAATTTTTGGTATCTCTGTCCGGTCAGTATCTTGACGATTAATGGAGAAAGTGATATATTTTACCAGTAATTACGCATATTCAATAAGGAGGAGACTGAATAATATAATGGAAGATGGCAGTAGTATGCCCCTCTGGGGCTTATTTGTTTTACTGTTACTGTTGTGGCTGAATGGAATCTTTTACGGGTTTGCCGCAGCGCTGAGAAACATAAGTGAGAATGATACACAGAAGAAAGCAGAGGAAGGCGATAAAAAAGCACAGATGCTGATGACTCTGATCGACAAACCGGCGCAGTTTGTCAATGTAATTCCGCTGATCGTAATGGCATGTGGTATTTGTTTTGGTACTTTTCTGGTCCCATATGCTGTGGATGCATTTTATCCATACATAAAGCATGTGCCTGCACTGATCCTGGTAATGGCATTGTGCGTGATTTTTCTTGCTGCAATCGGTATTCTGGCTTTTCGGCGGGTTGGTACTTATCATCCTGAAGCTTATGCATATAAGTATCTGAACCTGGTACATTTCTGGCTGAATCTGTTAAAGCCTTTTACTGTATTTGTCACCTGGATCGCCAGACTGGCAGCAGTGCCTTTTGGTGTGGAGATAAACCGTACAGAAAAGTCTGTCACAGAAGAGGAAATCATTTCCATTGTAGATGAAGCTCATGAACAGGGCGTCATCCAGGAGAATGAGGCGGAAATGATCCAGAATATCATATCTTTTAATGAGACAGAAGCCCATGATATCATGACTCACAGAAAGAATGTGGTGGCCTTTGACGAGGAGATATTGCTCAAGAACATGATTGACACTATGCTGGAAGAGGGGAATTCCCGTTATCCGGTATATGAGGAGAATATTGACAATATCAAAGGAATTGTCCATTATAAAGATGCGCTTAAGTTTATGACACAGAATCCCTGGGCGAAGTTCAAACCGTTGAAGGAACTGCCCGGAATTATCCGCCAGGCATCCCTGATTCCTGAAACAAGGGGGATTGGAGATCTTTTTCATACTATGCAGGCCAGAAAGATCCATATGGCAATTGTTGTGGATGAATATGGCCAGACAGCCGGGATCGTTACCATGGAGGATATTCTGGAGGAGATTGTCGGAGATATTCTGGATGAATATGATGAGGATGAAATTACGATCCGCGCACAGAAAGATAACAGTCTGATCATTGACGGGCTTGCTTATCTGGAGGATGTGGAAGAAGAGTTGGATGCAGATTTTGGGGATACAGAGTTTGAAACACTGAACGGTTATCTGACCAATATTCTGGGACATATTCCTACAGATAAGGATGTTGATACAAGCATAAAAGCGATTGGATACTGCTTTACGATCTTGTCTATTGGTAATAAAACCATTGGCAAGGTTAAGGTGGAGCGGGATAATAATGTTGCTGTATAAACAGCAGCAGATAAAAATAATTAACAAAAGGAGAAAGAAAGATGTCAGGACATTCAAAATTTGCAAACATTAAGCATAAGAAAGAGAAAAACGATGCAAAAAAAGGTAAGATTTTTACAGTAATCGGACGTGAGCTGGTTATGGCTGTCAAAGCAGGCGGTCCGGATCCGAATAATAACAGCAAACTTCGTGATGTAATTGCCAAAGCGAAAGCAAACAACATGCCAAACGATACAATTGAACGTGGTATCAAAAAAGCAGCAGGTGCTGATTCTGCAGATAACTACGAGAAAGCTGTATATGAAGGATATGGTCCGAACGGTGTTGCTATCATTGTTGAGACTCTGACAGACAACAAGAACCGTACAGCAGGTAATGTACGTAATGCATTTACAAAGGGTAACGGAAGCATCGGAACTCAGGGATGTGTATCCTATATGTTTGATCAGAAAGGTCAGATCATTATTGACAAAGAAGAGTGTGAGATGGATGCAGACGAGATTATGATGCTTGCTCTGGATGCCGGTGCTGAGGACTTCAGCGAGGAAGAGGACAGTTATGAGATTCTCACTGCTCCGGATGATTTCAGTGCAGTTCGCGAAGCTCTGGAAAAAGCAGGTCTGCCTATTGCAGAAGCACAGGTTGCCATGATTCCTCAGACTTATGTGGAGCTTACAGATGAGCAGGCACTCAAGGATCTTCAGAGAACTCTGGATCTTCTGGATGATGACGATGATGTCACAGATTACTGGACAAACTGGGATGAGCAGTAAAATACCGCAGGTATATTGAGACTGCCTGTTTTGGGTTATTGCTGTCGGACATGTATAGTTTATAAAAGAAACACACATAATACCTCCATAGAGAAAATGGAGGTATTTTTATGTCTGAAAACAGATATGGAGAAAAAAGAGAAGAGTCTGAAACAGGGATGAAGCTGCAAAACTGTGAGACACAGGAGTCAGAAAATAAAGTTCAGGAAAGTACCAATGAGCAGATCAAAGATATGGGACAGGTGGTTTTAAACAGCAATTCCCGAAAACACAAGGTAGAGCTTCTGACCATCATTGGTGAGGTGGAAGGTCATGAGTCTGCACCCTCCCATTCCAAAACTACAAAATATGAGCATGTACTTCCAAAGCTTGCCATCATTGAGGATGATGAAGAAATAGAAGGATTGCTGATCCTTTTAAACACAGTGGGAGGAGATGTGGAGGCTGGGCTTGCCATTGCAGAGATGATTGCCTCATTAAGTATACCAACAGTGTCACTGGTTCTGGGCGGCGGACATTCTATCGGAGTTCCGATGGCCGTATCTGCGGACTATTCTTTCGCAGTACCAAGTGCTACGATGGTGATCCATCCGGTACGTTCCAATGGTATGTTTATCGGAGTGGCTCAGACTTACCGGAATATGGAGAAAATTCAGGACCGTATCACTACATTTATTTCCGAACACTCCAGAGCATCTCAGAAACGTCTGGAAGAGCTGATGCTTGATACTTCTCAGCTGGTAAAAGATGTAGGAACCATGCTGGAAGGAAAAGAGGCGGTAAAAGAAGGGCTGATCGATGAGGTTGGCGGTATTAAGGAAGCGTTGGCAAAATTATATGAAATGATAGAAAAAGAGTGTTAAAAGTGAAAAAAATCTTATATATGCTACAAATCAACCCTTGCCATATGTCAGATTTTGGCGTATTATTAATAGAGGTTTATTATTTGCGAGGAGGAAAACCATGTATAAGATTTTAAAAGCTGAAACACTGGCAGCTAAGATCCATCTTATGGTTGTACACGCACCGCGTGTTGCAAGCCATTGTCAGCCAGGACAATTTATTATCGTTAAGTTAGATGAGAAGGGTGAGAGAATCCCTCTTACTATCTGTGATTATGATCGTGAAGAAGGTACGATCACAATCGTATTCCAGGAGATTGGTGTATCTACCATCAAGATGGCAGAATTAAAAGCAGGAGATGCATTCCGCGATTTCGTAGGACCTCTTGGATGTCCTTCTGAATTTGTTGAGGAAGATATCGAAGAATTAAAGAAAAAGAAAATGGTATTTGTTGCCGGCGGGGTTGGTACAGCCCCTGTTTACCCACAGGTAAAATGGCTCCATGAACATGGAATCACAGCAGATGTTATTCTTGGTGCAAAAACTAAGGATATGGTTATCCTTGAGAAAGAACTGGGAGAAGTTTCCAATCTTTATGTTACTACAGATGACGGTTCCTATGGCCGTGCAGGTATGGTTACCAAGACTCTTGAGGATCTGGTAACAAATGAAGGCAAACATTACGATGTCTGTGTAGCGATCGGACCGATGATCATGATGAAATTTGTCTGTCTTCTTACCAAGAAGCTTGGCATTCATACAATTGTCAGCATGAACCCGATCATGGTTGACGGAACAGGTATGTGTGGCGCATGCCGTCTTCAGGTTGGCGATGAGATTAAGTTTGCATGTGTAGACGGACCGGAATTCGACGGACATCTCGTTGATTTCGACCAGGCTATGAAGAGAAGCCAGATGTATAAGACTGAAGAGGGACGTGCATTACTGAAACTTCAGGAAGGTGATACCCATCATGGCGGATGTGGACATTGTGGAGGTGACAAGTAATGGCAGATGCAAAGATGTTAAAGAAAGTTCCTGTAAGAGAACAGGATCCAAAGGTGCGTGCAACAAACTTTGAAGAAGTTTGTCTTGGATACAATCAGGAAGAAGCAATGGAAGAAGCACAGAGATGCTTAGGCTGTAAGAAACCGAAATGTGTGGAAGGCTGTCCTGTATCCATTAATATTCCTGGATTTATTGAAGAGATTAAAGAGGGAAAGATCGAAGAAGCATACAAAGTGATCGGATTATCCTCCGCACTTCCGGCTATCTGTGGACGTGTATGTCCTCAGGAATCCCAGTGTGAGGGTAAATGTATCCGCGGAGTCAAAGGTGAAGCTGTTTCTATCGGTAAGCTGGAGAGATTTGTTGCTGATTATGCTCTGGAACATGATATCAAACCTGTTGGAGCAGAAGTTAAGAACGGACATAAAGTTGCAGTGATCGGTTCCGGTCCTTCCGGACTTACCTGTGCAGGTGATCTTGCAAAAGCTGGTTATGATGTAACTGTATTTGAAGCTCTTCATGAACTTGGAGGTGTTCTTGTTTACGGTATTCCGGAGTTCCGTCTTCCGAAACAGAAAGTTGTTAAGAAAGAAATTGAAAAAGTTAAAGAATTAGGTGTTAAATTCGAGACTAATGTTGTTATCGGTAAATCCACAACAATCGATCAGCTGATCGAGGACGAAGGATTTGAAGCTGTATTTATCGGATCAGGTGCCGGACTTCCAATGTTCATGGGTATCCCGGGTGAGAATGCAAGCGGTGTATTCTCTGCCAACGAATATCTTACAAGAAGCAACCTGATGAAAGCTTTTGATGATTCTTATGATACACCGATCGCAGCAGGAAAGAAAGTAGCAGTTGTAGGCGGTGGTAATGTTGCTATGGATGCTGCCAGAACAGCTTTAAGACTTGGTGCTGAAGTACATATCGTATACAGAAGAAGTGAAGCAGAGCTTCCTGCACGAGCAGAGGAAGTTCATCACGCAAAAGAAGAGGGAATCATCTTTGATCTTCTTACTAACCCGAAGGAAATCCTTGTAGATGAGAACGGTCATGTAAAAGGTATGAAGGTTGTCAAGATGGAACTTGGTGAGCCGGATGCTTCCGGAAGACGTCGTCCGGTTGAAATTCCGGGATCTGAATATGACATGGATGTAGATACAGTTATCATGTCTCTTGGTACTTCCCCGAACCCTCTTATCTCTTCTACAACAAAAGGTCTTGAAGTCAATAAGAGAAGATGTATCATTGCTGAAGAAGAAACAGGTAAGACATCTAAAGATGGTGTATATGCCGGCGGTGATGCTGTTACAGGTGCAGCTACTGTTATCCTTGCCATGGGTGCAGGTAAAGCTGGTGCCAAAGGTATCGATGAATATCTTAAAAATAAATAATGTAAATGGTACTTGACAGATTTTGACGTCTGTGGCATGATTACTAGTGTTGATAATCATGAAAAGCTTAGAAGGTGTTTACAGGGATTTATTTTCCGTCAGAGAGAGGAAGCCATCGGCTGGAAGCTGCCTCAGGTTCAGATATTTCCTGAATTTCCCACCGGAGCCGCATTTCTGAATGACAGTATTTACTGAGTAGGAAATGACGTTACTGCGCGTTAAGCAGACCGAGAGCCTGTAGAAAATGCAGGAAGCAGGGTGGTACCGCGGATATTTTGCTCCGTCCCTTTAGTGGGACGGAGTTTTTTGTTTGCCAATTCTGCTATTATAACATGAATTGCGAGAACTGCTTTTGCAACGGAGCGATTTGTGGCTATCAAGTCAGAGTCAGATTTTACGTTACTGTTCATTCTGTTCTCAGTAACGATTTTTCTTCTCTGACATTATGACATAAAGGAGAAAGAGAACATGGATATGAAAGAAAGACTTCAGGAACTGGCTGAAGCAGCCGGAAAACGGATCAGTAAATCCGAAGGTCTGGAAAAACTGAACGAAGTACGTGTGGCATACCTTGGTAAAAAAGGTGAATTGACTGCAATTTTAAAGAGTATGAAAGATGTTGCACCGGAAGAGCGCCCGAAGGTTGGACAGCTTGTAAACGAAACAAGAAGCAAGATAGAAGCACTTCTTGATGAATCTAAACAGAAACTGGAAGAAGCAGCACGTGAAGAGAAGATGAAACAGGAAGTGATTGATGTGACTTTACCTGCAAAGAAAGCTAAAATCGGTCACCGTCACCCGAACACCATCGCCCTGGAAGAAGTAGAGCGTATCTTTATTGGTATGGGTTATGAAGTAGTAGAGGGACCGGAGGTAGAGTATGCGGATTACAACTTTACTAAACTGAATATTCCGGAAAATCATCCGGCACGTGATGAACAGGATACTTTCTTTATCAACGATTCTATCCTTCTTCGTTCCCAGACTTCACCGGTTCAGGCACGTACTATGGAGAAAGGAAAGCTGCCGATTCGTATGATCGCACCTGGTCGTGTATTCCGTTCAGATGAAGTAGATGCAACACATTCTCCTTCTTTCCATCAGATCGAAGGTCTTGTTATTGACAAGAACATCACTTTTGCAGATCTTAAGGGAACTTTGCAGGAGTTTGCACAGGAATTATTCGGACCTGAGACAAAAACTAAGTTCAGACCACATCACTTCCCGTTCACAGAGCCAAGCGCAGAGGTGGATGTATCCTGTTTCAAGTGTGGTGGTAAAGGCTGCCGTTTCTGTAAAGGTTCCGGCTGGATTGAAATCCTTGGCTGCGGTATGGTTCATCCGAATGTATTAAGCATGTGCGGAATTGATCCGGAAGAATACACAGGATTCGCATTTGGCGTAGGTCTTGAACGTATTGCACTTCTGAAATATGAGATTGATGACATGAGACTGCTCTATGAGAATGATATCCGTTTCCTGAAACAGTTCTGATGAAATGACTGTCTGAAATAACAGAGCTATGCAGCCAAGAGGAAATTTCTGTCCGGGAAAGCTGCTATAAGTCTGAGCTATAATATAGAAAGAGGATTAACAAAATGAATACTTCATTATCTTGGATTAAAATGTATGTGCCGGATCTTGATGTGACAGCACAGGAATATACAGATGCCATGACACTGACAGGAACAAAAGTGGAAGGCTTTGAAAAACTGGACGCAGATCTGGATAAGATCGTGATCGGTCAGATTGAAAAAATTGAGAAACATCCGGATGCAGATAAACTGATCATCTGCCGGGTGAATATCGGAACAGAGACTGTACAGATTGTTACAGGCGCTCCTAATGTAAAAGAGGGAGATAAGGTTCCTGTTGTTCTTGACGGCGGACGTGTTGCCGGTGGACATGACGGAAAGAAAACACCGGGTGGAATTGAAATCAAAAAAGGAAAACTTCGCGGAATCGATTCCTATGGTATGATGTGTTCCATCGAAGAGCTGGGAAGCACAAGAGAAATGTATCCGGAAGCACCGGAATACGGAATCTATATTTTCCCTGAAGACGCTGTTGTAGGCGAGAGTGCGATCAAGGCACTGGGCCTGGATGATGTTGTCTTTGAATATGAAATCACATCCAATCGTGTTGACTGCTACGGCGTACTGGGAATTGCAAGAGAAGCGGCAGCTACGTTTAATGAGAAATTCTGTCCTCCTGTTGTAGAGTGTAAGGGAAATGATGAAAAAGCTTCTGACTATGTAAAAGTAACAGTAGAAGATCCGAAACTTTGTCCACGTTACTGCGCAAGAGTCGTAAAGAATGTTAAGATCGGACCATCTCCGAAATGGATGCAGAGATGTCTGGCTTCCAATGGAATCCGTCCGATCAATAATCTGGTAGATATTACAAACTATGTAATGGAAGAATTTGGTCAGCCAATGCACGCATATGATCTGGACAGGATTGCAGGAAAAGAAATCGTTGTACGTCGTGCAGAGAATGATGAGAAATTTGTAACGCTGGATGGACAGGAACGTACCATGGATGATCAGGTACTGATGATTTGTGACGGTGAGAAAGCAGTTGGTATTGCCGGTATCATGGGTGGAGAGAATTCTATGATCACAGACGATGTAAAAACCGTTCTTTTCGAGGCTGCATGTTTTGATGGAACAAATATCCGCCTTTCTTCCAAGAGAATCGGTCTGAGAACAGATGCTTCCGGTAAATTCGAAAAAGGTCTTGACCCGAACAATGCGCAGGCAGCTATCGACAGAGCATGCCAGCTGATGGAGGAACTTGGGGCAGGTGAAGTCGTAGGTGGAATGGTAGATATCTGCAATGAAGTAAGAGAACCATCCAGAGTTCCTTTCAAACCGGAGAAGATTAATGCTCTTCTTGGAACTGACCTGACACCGGAAGAAATGCTTGCTTATCTGGCAAAAGTAGAACTGACCTATGACGAAAAAACAAATGAGATCGTAGCTCCTACTTTCCGTCAGGATATCCATTATGTAGCTGATGTTGCAGAAGAAGTTGCAAGATTTTTCGGATATGATAAGATTCCGACTACTCTGCCTACAGGTGAAGCTACAACAGGTAAGCTTCCGTTTAAACTTCGTATTGAAGCAGTGGCACGTGATATTGCGGAATATTGTGGTTTCTCTGAAGGAATGACCTATTCTTTCGAAAGTCCGAAGATATTTGACAAATTAAGACTTCCGGTTGACAGTAAGCTCCGTCAGGGAATCGTGATCAGCAATCCTCTGGGAGAAGACTACAGTGTCATGAGAACAACTACTTTAAACGGTATGCTCAGTTCTCTGGCTACGAACTATAACAGAAGAAATAAAGATGTACGTCTCTATGAACTTGGTAATGTATATCGTCCGAATGCACTTCCTCTTACAGAACTTCCGGATGAGCGTATGCACTTTACACTTGGTATGTATGGAAACGGCGATTTCTTTGACATGAAAGGTGTATGTGAAGAGTTCTTTGAGAAAGTAGGAATGAGAGATAAAGTAGATTATGATCCAAACAGCGGAAAAACTTACCTTCATCCCGGAAGACAGGCAAATATGGTTTATGATGGCAAGGTTGTGGGCTATCTGGGAGAGGTTCATCCTCTGGTTGCAGATACTTATGGAATCGGTGATAAGGCATATGTGGCAGTGATTGATATCCTTACGGTTCTTGAATTTGCAAGCTTCAACCATAAATACACAGGAATTGCAAAATATCCTGCAGTAACCCGCGATTTAAGTATGGTCGTTCCGAAAACCGTTCTTGCAGGACAGATTGAACATATTCTGACTCAGAGAGGTGGAAAGATTCTGGAGAGTTATCAGTTATTTGACATTTATGAAGGAAACCAGATTAAAGGAGGATATAAATCCATGGCTTATTCTCTGGTATTCCGTCACCATGACAAGACTCTGGAAGAGAGCGAGATTACAGCTGCAATGAAGAAAATCCTGAATGGTCTGACAGACCTTGGAATCGAGTTGAGAAGTTAATGCTGATTTATGTATTAAGACATGGGATAACTCAGTGGAATAAACTGAAAAAAGTGCAGGGGGCAATGGATATTCCCCTTGCACCGGAAGGAATTGAACTGGCGAAAAGAACAGGAGAAGCATTAAAAGATGTTCCGTTTGATATCTGTTTTACCAGTCCTCTGGCAAGAGCGAGACAGACAGCACATTATGTGCTGGGAAACAGGCAGATTCCTGTTATTGAGGATAAAAGAATCCAGGAAATTGATTTCGGAGTTCTTGAAGGAAGCCGGTTTAAGGATGAACAAGGGAAGATCATCAGCCATGAAATGGAAATTTTCTTTGAAGAGCCACAGAAATTTGAACGTCCTCAAAACGGCGAAAACATTTCTGATATCCTGAAACGCACCAGAGAATTCTGGGTGGAGAAAACGACAGATCCTGCTCTGGCAGACAAAACAATTCTTGTTTCTTCTCATGGATGTGCAGTTCGTGCACTGCTTCAGAATGTTTATCAGGATCCGGAACATTTCTGGCATGGATGTGTGCCTCCAAACTGCAGTATCAATCTACTTGAAGTGAAAGATGGAAAAGCCAGATTTCTGGAAGAAGATAAAGTTTATTCTGAAATATAACAATTCTGTAAAATAATCCGGTGGAAAACTGTGCTTTGAGTACAGCTTTTCTGCCGGACTTTTAATATATTTTGTTACTGTTTATACACCACTATCCCGAGACATACAAGCCCAAACTCCATTGCCGCAGGCAATCTGGAATGAATTTTGGCTGTTACTGTTCACTGGTAATATCCCGCGAGGTGTTTTTTGTGAGCGAAGGTCACAGAAAAACCGAGATATACCGCGCGAATTTATGCGATTAGCATAAATTCTGTGCATCGCGAAGCGTGTTACTGAGAACGGAGTGAACAGTAACTTTTGGCTACGTTACTGTGAACAGTAACTATATTTTTACTTGTGACAGATATGACGTTGTGATATGATATACGAAAAAGGAAATTGTCTGTAATTTTGTGCAGAATCTGCAAATAATCACAGGAGGTGTATTATGGGCAAAAAAATTATGAATACGGTTCTTTTTCTGGTGGTGCTTGGCGGATGTGTTGCCATGACGCTGCTGACCGGGAATGGTTCATCAGGCACGATGATTTATAACTTTGCATTCCTCGCTGTTATGGCTGTGATCTATCTGGCCGGACTGTTTGGCGGTATGTTTCGGGTAGACAGCATTGGAGAGGCTCTTGCAAGAGGAACGCAGGAGCTTTCCAGTATATTCAAAATACCCGGAAAAGCCAAAAGCGAAGATCTTTCCTGCCTGAAGGGGATGTTTGAACATAAATATCTGGATGACAGAATGGACAGCTTTGTAGATGCCATGGAGAAAAACCAGGAAGGAATCGGAGATGTTGAAGATTACATAAATGAGGACGAGATTGATCTTCATGTACATAAGAAGATTCTGGAAATGGCACCGGATATTTTTACCAGCCTTGGTATTCTTGGTACTTTTATTGGTCTGGTATGGGGGCTTAAGAGTTTTGAGCCATCCAGCTATGAGACAATGACTACCTCTGTATCTGCCCTGGTAGATGGTATCAAAGTAGCATTCCTTACTTCTATCTATGGAATTGCATTTGCACTGATCTACAGTTCCGGAATGAAAAGCGTTTATTCCGGAATGGATGCGAAGCTTCAGGGATTTCTGGAGAGATTTCATCTTTATGTACTTCCGGCGGCTGAGAGCGAGTCAAGAAACCTGATGCTTGCAAGTCAGAAGGTTCAGACAAAAGCCATGAAACAGATGGCAGAGCAGCTTACCTCACAGATGGCAGAGAGTTTTGAGAAAGCAATCAATCCTACTTTCCAGAAGATGACAGAATCTCTGGAGATTCTGACAGAATCTGTAACAAAATGTCAGGAGGATGTGGTTCAGGATATCCTGCGTACTTTTTTGCGGGAGATGAACGGTTCATTTAAAATGCAGTTCACAGATTTCAATGAAGCTCTTGTACAGCTGAAGGAAGCGCAGAAAGAAAATATTGATTATACTACAAGGCTCTATCAGACGATGAGTAATCAGCTGAATACCTCATATGCAAAACAGAGCGAAGCTATGAAAGACCTTGTAAATGAACTGGGACAGGTTCAGGGCCGTTATATGTCTACGGCAACAAGAATCACACAGGATAATCAGGAAATCCAGAAGCTTCAGCAGCAGGATTATCAGCGCATTGCGGATTATCTGCATGAATCCGAGAAATCTTCTGCCAAATTCTGGGTTGCCTGCAATCAGACAATGCAGAAATATGTGGAAGCTGCCGCGCAGGGAATGGAAAAGGTTTCGGCTGCAAATCAGGCAGGAAAAGATGTGCTTGAGGCTAACCGTAAACTGGTAGAACAGTTGGATGTAAAGATGAAAGACTTTGTATCTTATCAGAAGATGACTTACGAGACAATGGAAGAGGTACGCAGACTCTTTGCAGATATTTCTGTTCAGAAAGAAGACAACAATATTTATCTCTCAGGCGGAAAATCAGCTCAGAGTGCGGCACAGAAAGAATCTGTGGAGGAAGTACGCAAACTTCTGGAGGAACAGAGCGAGCGTCAGGAAGCACTTCTGGAGGAGATGAACAAAAATATGAAGAATATTTCCAAAAACCAGAAAGGTAAATTCAGCTTATTCAAATAAGAAAAGGAGAGAAATATGCGCAAAAGAAAGAAATCAGAAGAGGGCGGATTTAATGTCTGGCGGTCTTATTCTGATATGATGGCCGGTGTTCTGCTCCTTTTTATACTGATTATGTGTGTGACTCTTTTTCAGGCTCAGAAAAGTTATAATGAGAGTATTAAGGAGAGAGATGACAAGATAGCTCTTCAGGAGCAGTATACAGCGGAAATTCTGGCACAGCAGAGTGAGCTGGACGAGAAAAACAGCAAGCTGAGTTCCCAGGATGAACAGCTTGACAAGCAGAAAAAGCTTCTTGCAGAACTGGCAGCACAGTTAAAGGAACAGCAGGCCAGCCTTGATGAAAAAACATCTCTTCTTGCCACACAGCAGAAGAAAATTGATAATATCATCGGTGTCAAGGCAGATGTTATTGAAGCATTGCAGAAGGAGTTTTCCAAAAACAATGTAAGTGTTGATATTGATGCTCAGACAGGTGCTCTTACCCTCAATGCAAATGTATTATTTGACTATGATAAGTCAGAACTGACAGATGAGGGCAAACAGGAACTTGCAGATATCCTTCCGATTTACTGTAAGGTGCTTCTTCAGAAAGATTATAAGAAGTATCTGGCTGAGATCATCATTGACGGTTATACAGACACAGACGGAGACTATGATTATAATCTGGAGCTTTCTCAGAAACGTTCTCTCGCAGTTGCACAGTATCTGACGGAAATCAGGGAGAACTTCCTGAGTTCTGATGAGGTTTCAGAACTTCAGAATTATCTGACCGTAAATGGTCATGGTTCAGCCAATCCGGTTCTGGATTCCGATGGGAATGTAGATAAGGATGCATCCAGACGAGTGGAAGTAAAGTTTCGTCTGAAAGATGATGAGATGATAAATGAACTTAATCAGATTATGAATACAGATAAGACTTCTGATTCTGAAAAATCCGGTAGCAATTAAACTGCCGGATTTTTCAATTCCGGAGTGTGTTTGAAAAATGCTTTGATGCAGATGCTTTATCTTACAATTCACGAAAGATAACGAGTAATTTTACCAATAACAGTTCACATTTCCGAGAGAAAATGTGGTATGATAAAACAGTACACAGTTTCCTGTAATGGTGATGATGCGCTGTACCCTACATAAGAAAAAAGAAAGAGGAATTATCATGTCTTTGAAAATTGGAAGAAACGATCCATGCTGGTGTGGAAGCGGAAAAAAATATAAAAAATGCCATGAGGCATTTGATGAAAAAATGGAAATAATGAAGCAGAAAGGATATGCAGTGATCGATCATGATCTGATCAAAACACCCGAACAGATCGCGAAAATAAAAGAAAGCTGCAAAATCAATATCGCAGTTCTTGATTATGTGGAAGAGCATATTAAACCAGGTGTATCCACTGAAGAGATTGACAGATGGGTACATGAAGAGACTGTACGGCATGGGGGAATCCCGGCACCGTTAAATTACGAAGGATTTCCAAAGAGCGTGTGTACTTCTGTAAATGAAGTGGTATGCCATGGAATCCCGGATGAAGAGCAGATTCTGAAAGAGGGAGATATTATCAATGTTGATGTATCTACAATATATAATGGTTATTATTCTGACTCGTCCAGAATGTTCTGCATCGGTAAAGTGAGTCCGGAGAAAGAAAAACTTGTCAAGGTCACAAAAGAATGTGTTGAGATTGGTATTTCCCAGGTGAAACCATGGACTCCGATCGGAAATATGGGAAGTGCAGTTCATAAACATGCAGTAGAAAACGGATATTCTGTAGTCAGAGAAATCGGTGGACATGGTGTGGGAGTTGAGTTCCATGAAGATCCATGGGTAAGCTTTGTTTCTGAAGAGAATACAGGTGTCCTGATGGTTCCGGGTATGATGTTTACCATAGAGCCGATGGTAAATATGGGAAGCGATGAAATTTATACGGATGAGATTGACGAGTGGACAGTCCGTACAGAGGACGGACTTCCTTCAGCCCAGTGGGAAGTAACTGTTCTGGTTACGGAAACAGGATGTGAAGTAATCTGCTGGTAAAAAATTTGCAAAAAGTATTGCAATACATCAGGCTATATAGTATAATCACAACTGTTGTGAAAAAAGATGGTCCTCTGTTACAGGATATGTATTAAGAACATCCATATAAGAATAGGAGAAAAATACAATGAACGAAATTATCAAAAACATCGAAGCAGCTCAGTTAAAAGCTGAAGTACCGGCATTCAACACAGGTGATACTGTAAGAGTACACGCACTGATCAAAGAAGGAAACCGTGAACGTGTTCAGGTTTTTGAAGGAACAGTTCTCAAGAAACAGGGCGGAAGCAACAGAGCTACATTTACTGTAAGAAAGAGCTCTAACGGAGTAGGCGTTGAGAAAACATGGCCGCTTCATTCCCCACATGTAGTAAAAGTAGAAGTTATCCGTCGTGGTAAAGTACGTCGTGCGAAACTGAACTACTTAAGAGATCGTGTAGGTAAAGCAGCTAAGGTTAAAGAGCTTGTTAAATAATTTCATGAATTAGCAGAAGAAGGGACAATAACTTGTGTATTGTCCCTCTTTTTCCATCTGTCAGGAGATTTGGATGAATATCAGAAAATGGAAAGATAGTCCGGCACTGAAAGAGACCAGAGATATGCTGGAAACAAAACTTGAAGATAAAAAAGTCCGGGGAATCCTTAACTGGATATTTCAGATAGCGGTAGTGCTCATTTTTGGCATTCTGGCGGGAATTGCGCTGTTTCAATCAGTGACTGTACAGGAGAGTGCCATGGAGCCCACACTGCAGGTTGGAGAACGCTTTTTTGTAAACAGGGCTGTTTATAAAGTATCCTCACCTGAACGGGGAGACATCATTGTATATAAAACCAGTGGAAGTGATGATGCGGCTCTGCATATCGGCCGCGTGGTCGGTCTGCCTGGTGAGACTGTACAGATATCCAACGGAGCAGTATTGGTCAACGGAGAAGTATATAATGAAAATAAGAATTTTCCTGAAATCAGTAATGCGGGATTGGCATCCGACGGAGTGTCTCTGGAAAGCGGTGAGTATTTTGTACTTGGCGATAACAGAAATAACAGTGAGGACAGCCGGTATGGTGATATCGGAAATATCAATAAGAAATATATTGTGGGAAAGGTATGGTTTGTCATTTCCCCGAAAGATAAATTTGGATTTTTGAAAGGTTAGGTGTATATGAACGTACAGTGGTACCCTGGTCATATGACCAAGGCAAAGAGACAGATGCAGGAGGACATTAAGCTGATCGATCTGATCATTGAACTTGTGGATGCCCGCGTACCTCTTTCGAGCAGAAACCCGGATATCGATGAACTGGGAAAAAATAAATCCAGACTGATTCTTCTTAATAAATCAGATCTGGCTGACGAGCGCCAGAATGAAGCCTGGAAAACTTATTTTCAGGCAAAGGGATTTTATGTTGTAAAAGTAGATTCCAGAAATGGTTCCGGAATGAAAGCAATCAATAATGTGATCCAGGAAGCATGTAAGGAAAAGATAGAAAGAGACAGACGCCGCGGTATTAAAAACCGTCCGATCCGCGCTATGGTAGTGGGAATCCCGAATGTAGGAAAATCTACATTTATCAACACCTTTGCAGGACGGGCCTGTGCAAAGACCGGAAACAAGCCGGGAGTTACGAAAGGAAAACAGTGGATCCGTCTGAATAAGGGAGTAGAACTTTTGGACACTCCTGGTATTTTGTGGCCGAAATTTGAAGACCAGCAGGTGGGAATCCGTCTGGCATGTGTAGGTTCTATCAAAGATGACATTCTGAATATGGAGGAACTGGCACTCTGGCTGATCGATTATCTGCGCGAAAATTATAAAGGGATTCTGGCAGAGAGATATCAGATCACAGAGGAGGGAACTTCTGTGGAAGTTCTGGAGGCGATTGCCAGAGCCAGAGGGTGTCTGAAAAAGCAGGAAGAGCTGGACTATGCCAAAGCTTCGCTGATACTGTTTGATGATTTCCGTTCCGGAAAAATGGGGCGGATCACATTGGAGTGGGCGCCATTATGAAAACAATAGCTGAGATTAAAGCCGAGTTTGCTGCAGCAGATATGAGCAGCTACCCGGCTTTATATGAAATTTATAAAGAAGATACAAGAAGTGGTGTGCAAAAGCTGATCGCACAGTGCCGCAAAAAGGAAGCAGCTCTGGAAGCGGAGAAGCAGCGTATTGAAAATATGAAGGTATATGAGCATAAATATGAACATCTTGGTTATTTATGCGGAATTGATGAAGTGGGAAGAGGCCCCCTTGCAGGCCCGGTTGTGGCATGTGCAGTAATTCTGCCACAGGACAGCCGGATCCTTTATCTGAACGATTCCAAGAAACTCAGTGCTTCCAAAAGAGAAGAACTGTATGATGTGATTATGAGGGAAGCGGTTTCAGTAGGAATCGGTATGCGCAGCCCGGAGCGTATTGATGAGATCAATATCCTTCAGGCTACTTATGAGGCAATGCGGGAGGCGGTAAGTAAACTGGAAGTGGTTCCTCAGCTTCTTCTCAATGATGCAGTCACGATTCCTCAGATCACCATTCCACAGGTTCCCATTATTAAGGGAGATGCAAAGAGTGTTTCCATTGCAGCAGCAAGTATTGTTGCAAAAGTGACAAGGGACAGAATGATGGAAGAATATGATAAAGTGTTCCCGGAATATGGCTTTGCATCAAATAAGGGATATGGTTCTGCCGATCATATTGCGGCACTGAAAAAATATGGAGAAACCCCGATCCACAGAAAGACCTTTATTACACATTTCATATAAACAGTCGCAAAAGGGTTACTATCCTTCAGTACACAGCAATACACTGAGTGATGCACAGTAACAACAAAAGATGCCTACATATAATATAAAAAGAAATGGATGGAAGAATTTGCATAAAAATACCCGGTCTACCGGAAGCTGTTACGAACGAAAAGCTGCTGATTATCTGAAACAGCAGGGATTATTTATTCTGAGATATAATTACAGATGCAGATTTGGAGAAATTGATCTGATTGCCAGAGATGGAGAATATCTTGTTTTTGTTGAGGTAAAATACAGGAAAGACAATAGTTCCGGTTATTCGCTGGCTGCAGTAAATCCTGCTAAACAGAAAACCATATGTAAGGTGGCAAGGTATTTTCTTACAGTGGAATATCACAATGTGGATATCCCATGCCGTTTCGATGTGGCAGGAATTGACGGGGATGAAATACACTGGGTTAAGAATGCGTTTGAATATATTACAATCCTCTAATAATTATAGAAACTGCTTTGATGAATAATCTGCCATACAGCAGGAAGGGAATAATGAAATATGAAGATAAAATGGAACAGTGAACAGATTCCAAAGATGAATGTAAAAAACAATAAAGATGTTACATTTCTTACATATCCCGCATATGAAGAAATGAACTGGCTTGTTCATGGATTCAGCACCCGCTTTGGCGGAGTGAGCAGAGGAATCTACAGTTCTATGAACCTGAGTTTTACAAGAGGTGATGAGGAGTCCTGCGTGAAAGAAAATTACAGAAGGATTTCTGATGCTATGGGATTTGATATGAACAGCATCGTTACATCTGATCAGACTCATACCAACAATGTGCGGAAAGTAACAGAGAAAGACCGCGGAAAGGGAATTGTGATCCCGCGTGATTATACAGATACAGATGGAATGATCACAAATGTTCCGGGGCTGGTTCTTGCAACCTTTTATGCGGATTGCGTTCCACTGTATTTTGCTGATCCGGCGAATCACGCAATCGGACTGTCTCATTCGGGATGGAGAGGTACGGTTCAGAAAATCGGTGCAGTTACCATAGAAAAGATGTCTGAAGAGTATGGAAGTAATCCGAAAGATCTGAAAGTGGCCATCGGACCGTCTATCTGTCAGGAGTGTTATGAAGTCAGCGAAGATGTGATTGAAGAATTTGAAAAGGTTTTTGATAAGAAATACCGGAACAAGCTGTTTTACAGAAAAGAAAACGGAAAATATCAGTTAAATCTGTGGATGGCAAACAAGATTATTTTTCTGGAAGCGGGAATCCCGGAAGAAAACATTTCCATGCCAAATCTCTGTACCTGCTGTAATCCTGAGTTTCTCTTTTCTCACAGGGCTTCCCATGGAAAAAGGGGAAATCTTGGGGCTTTTCTTGGCATACGTTCATAAAACCTGAAATTGTTATAAGCACAACAGTGCGAAGTGAGTAATCCTGAATTTGCAGATTAACTGTACAATACGAAAGAGGGGGAGCTGGTTAACAGCTCCCCTTTTCGTATTCATCTGCCGGAAAAACTATCTGGAATTTACTTTTTCCATAAGAGACATAATCTTTTCGTTGCTGGAACGAACCTTCTCAACGGAAACATCATGATTGATGATATCAATGATGCTCGCAAGATATTTGCTCATATTTGCTTCTACATAATATGGTCTTTCGAGAAGTTCCGGAATGCGGTAATTCAGGTTGGTTGTGATCACTCTGTCAAGCCAGCCTTTCTCGTAATATTCATCAAATTTATCCAGACCGTCTGTGAACAGACCGTAGGTAGTGCATACAAATACTCTCTTTGCGTTGCGTTCCTTTAACTGTTTGGCAACATCCAGCATACTTCCGCCGGAGGAAATCATGTCATCGATAACTACAACATCTTTGCCTTCTACGGAATCTCCGAGGAATTCATGTGCAACAATAGGATTCTTTCCATTGACGATTGTAGAGTAATCACGACGTTTGTAGAACATACCCATATCTACCCCAAGGATATTGGAGAAATATACAGCTCTTGACATGGCACCTTCATCAGGGCTGATGATCATCAGATGGTCATTGTCAACACGAAGATCCGGCACACTCTTGATCAGAGCTTTTAAAAACTGATAAGTAGGGAAAAAGTTATCAAAACCATTCAGCGGAATAGAGTTCTGGACACGTGGATCATGGGCATCAAAGGTAATGATATTGGAAACTCCCATATCGCTTAATTCCTTCAGTGCCAGTGCACAGTCCAGAGATTCTCTTTTAGTACGTCTGTGCTGGCGGCCTTCATAAAGGAACGGCATAATTACATTGATACGGTGTGCCTTGCCTGTTGCAGCGGAAATAATTCGTTTAAGATCCTGAAAATGGTTGTCAGGAGACATATGGTTCTCGTGTCCGCATACAGTATAAGATTCACTGTAATTGGTCACATCAACCATAATATAAAGGTCAGTGCCACGAACGGATTCTTTAATATAACCTTTACCTTCACCGGTTCCGAAACGGGGGCATTCACATTCTACAATAAATGATTCTTCGCTGTATCCCTGAGGAATAACACTGAGCTGTTTGCGTTCAACCAGCTCTTTACGGAATTTAACAAGTTTTCTGTCAACTTCTTCTGCAAGTTCTCTGCATCCAAGAGCTGCAATACGGATAGGTGCAACCGGCATGGATTTTTCCAACAATTCTATGTTTGGCATAATACTCCTCCTAAGTAGTGATTTTATACTCAAAAAATAGATTTCAATATAATATATAACATTTGCCCTAAAATACGTCAAGGAATTTATTGATTTTTTCTTTTACAATTGTTATGATATAAAAGATAGTGGATTCTGGGCGCAGGTATATTTTGCCCGGAATTACTGTCATATGATATCAGGAGTAAATGTCAGAAAGTTACTGTGCCTGCACAGTAAATAAATCAGCGGCTCCTGAATGATCGAGAAACAAAATGTGCCGGAAAAGTTTATCCCACACACAATTTCCGGTTACATTCCAATGGAGTAAAATTCATGAAAAAAAATTTACACATAATATCCAGGGTTCTTCCGGACAGTATCGGAGAAGAACTGGAACTGGAACCGGGAGATGCGTTGCTTTCCATTAACGGCCAGCCGGTAGAGGATGTGTTTGATTATCGTTATTTGATGAATGACGAATTTGTTACGCTCCTTATCCGAAAGAAGAATGGCGAGGAATGGGAACTGGAAGTAGAAAAGGAATATGAAGATGATCTTGGCGTGGAGTTTGAGAACAGTCTTATGGATGAGTACCGCTCCTGTTCCAATCACTGTATTTTCTGCTTTATAGACCAGATGCCGCCTGGTATGAGAGAAACTTTATATTTTAAAGATGACGATTCCAGACTGTCATTCTTGCAGGGAAACTATGTTACCCTTACCAATATGAGTGACTATGATCTGGATCGTATTATCAAGTTTCATCTTTCCCCGATCAATGTATCGTTTCAGACTATGAATCCTAAGCTTCGCTGTAAAATGCTCCATAATCGATTTGCCGGAGATGCCCTTGCAAAAGTTGACAGGCTTTATAAAGGTGATGTGACCATGAACGGGCAGATTGTGCTCTGCAAGGGGATTAATGACAGGGATGAACTGGAATACAGTCTGGAAAAACTGTCGGAATATGCGCCTGTACTGCAGAGTGTTTCAATCGTACCTGTAGGCCTTTCCAGGTATCGAAAAGGTCTGTATCCACTGGAATCTTTTGATAAAGAGGATGCAAGGTATCTGATCAGTCAGGTAGAGCGGTGGCAGAAGATCATGGTGAAGAAGCATGGTATTCATTTTGTACATGCTTCGGATGAATGGTATATTCTTGCAGGATATGAACTTCCTGAGGAGGGCAGATATGACGGATACCTTCAGCTGGAGAATGGTGTTGGTATGATGCGTCTGCTTGAAACAGAGGTAAAAGAGAGACTTGAGCAGCTTGAAGGCGATGACAGAGAGGTAAATGCCACTGTTGCAACAGGACGGCTGGCAGCGCCTTATATAGGTAAAATGATAAAACTGGTACAGAAGAAATTTCCGAATGTCCAGGCTGAAGTATATGCAGTAAAGAATAATTTCTTTGGAGAGAAAATCACAGTTTCTGGTCTGATCACAGCTACTGATCTTATGGATCAGCTTGCGCAGAGAAATCTGGGAGAAAAAGTACTGATCCCATGCAATATGCTCAGAAGCGGCGAGGATGTTTTTCTGGATGACCTGACGGTGGAAGATGTCAGACAGGCTCTTAAGACGGAAGTTGTAGTGGTAGATGAACCGGGTGCTGACCTGGTAAACTGTCTGATCGAAGCACCAGACCATAAAAAGATAAGAAGGAGACAGATATATGAGCAAACCGGTAGTAGCGATAGTGGGCAGGCCTAATGTAGGTAAATCCACATTGTTTAATGCGCTGGCAGGTGAGAAGATTTCTATTGTAAAAGATACACCCGGCGTTACAAGAGACAGAATTTATGCAGATGTGACATGGCTGGACAAGACATTTACCATGATCGATACAGGCGGTATTGAGCCGGACAGCAGTGACATCATCCTTTCTCAGATGAGAGAGCAGGCACAGATTGCCATTGATACGGCAGATGTTATCATCTTTATCACAGACGTTCATCAGGGACTGGTGGATTCCGATGCGAAGGTGGCAGATATGCTCCGACGCAGTGGCAAACCGGTTGTCCTTGTTGTGAATAAGGTAGACAGTATCCAGAAATTTATGATGGATGTTTATGAGTTCTATAACCTTGGTATCGGTGAACCGATTCCGATTTCTGCGGCAAACCGTATGGGGCTGGGTGATATGCTGGATGAAGTGGCAAAACATTTCCCTGAGGATGCAGATACAGAAGAAGATGATGAAATCCCGAGAATTGCCATTGTGGGAAAACCAAACGTAGGAAAATCGTCACTGGTAAACAAACTTCTGGGAGAAGACCGTGTGATTGTTTCTGATATTGCCGGAACTACAAGAGATGCGGTAGATACCAGAGTAAAATGGCAGGGAAAGGATTATATCTTTATTGATACTGCCGGACTTCGCCGTAAGGGAAAAGTTAAAGAGGAGATTGAGAGATACAGTGTGATCCGTACAGTGACTGCAGTAGAACGTGCAGATATTGTCATTGTAATGATCGATGCATCAGAGGGTGTTACAGAACAGGATGCCAAGATCGCAGGGATTGCCCACGAAAGAGGAAAGGGTGTTATCATTGCAGTAAATAAATGGGATGCCATTGAAAAGAATGATAAGACTATTTATAAGCACACAAACAGAATCCGCGAGGTTCTGGCATATATGCCATATGCGGAGCTGGTATTTATTTCTGCAAAAACAGGACTCAGGATTTCCAGAATGTTTGAAACGATCGATGCGGTTATCGAAAACCAGACACTGCGTATCCAGACGGGTGTCCTGAATGAAATCCTTTCTGAGGCAGTGGCAATGCAGCAGCCTCCGTCTGACAAGGGAAAACGTTTGAAGATTTACTATATGACACAGGTGGCTGTCAAACCGCCTACATTTGTTATCTTTGTAAATGACAAAGAACTGATGCATTTCTCTTATACCAGATATCTGGAGAACAAGATCAGGGATGCCTTTGGATTTGCGGGAACATCACTGAAATTCATTATTCGTGAACGAGGTGAAAAAGAATAATCATGGAACGCCTGATTTGTATTGCAATTGGATATGCATGCGGACTTTTTCAGACCGCATACATTTTAGGAAAGATTTATCATATTGATATACGCAAACAGGGAAGCGGAAATCTGGGTTCTACAAATGTACTGCGTACACTTGGCAAAAAGGCCGGGGCATTGAATCTGTTGTGTGACTGTCTGAAGTGTATTGCGGCCATCCTGATCGTAAGGGCAATATTCGGAAATTCTTATGGAGATATTCTGCCGCTGCTGAGCCTTTATGCAGCAGCTGGGTGTATTCTGGGGCATAATTTTCCGTTTTATCTTAATTTTAAGGGCGGGAAGGGCGTAGCTGCATCTGTAGGACTTGTGATTGCTTTTGACTGGCGGATTTTTGTGATCTGTGCAATTGTATTTTTCGGACTGTTTTTCCTGACACACTATGTTTCTCTGTGTTCAGTAAGTGCATATCTGGCTGCATTTATCAGTATGATCGTATTTGGACAGATGGGGTCTTATCATATGGATTCTTATCATATGATCGAGCTTTATATTGTTATGGGACTCTTGACAGTACTGGCATTTTACAGACATAAAAAGAACATAAAACGGCTTCTTGACGGGACAGAAAGTAAAATTTATTTAAGCAAAAAAAATAAATAAAAAGAGGTATTTATATGGCAAAGATAAGTGTGCTTGGTGCGGGAAGCTGGGGAACTGCCCTGTCTATCCTTCTTTACAATAATGGACACGAGGTGATTCTCTGGTCGGCGCTTGGGGAGGAGATAACAACATTAAGAGAAAAGCGGGAACACGTGAGCAAACTTCCGGGAGTAAAGATTCCTGAACCAATTGATATCACAATAGATCTTGAGAGAAGCCTGCGGGATACAGATGTGGCAATTCTGGCAGTTCCTTCGCCTTATACCAGAAGTACCTGCAAGCGTATGGCGCCTTTTGTAAAAAACGGACAGAAAATTGTAAATGTTGCCAAAGGTGTGGAGGAAAAAACTCTTCTTACTTTAAGCGAGATCATTGAACAGGAACTTCCACAGGCAAATGTGTCTGTGCTTTCCGGACCAAGCCATGCAGAAGAGGTTGGAAAAGGACTTCCGACTACCTGTGTGGTAAGTTCTCACCAGAGAGAGACAGCAGAATATCTGCAGGGAATCTTTATGAGCCCTGTTTTCAGAGTTTATACCACGCCGGATATGCTGGGAGTGGAGCTTGGCGCAGCGTTAAAGAATGTGATCGCACTGGCGGCCGGAACCGCAGATGGTCTGGGATACGGCGATAATACCAAAGCAGCCCTGATCACAAGAGGAATTGCAGAAATTTCACGTCTGGGTGTTAAAATGGGAGCACGTATGGAAACCTTTTATGGTCTGTCCGGAATCGGAGATCTGATCGTTACCTGTGCCAGTGTCCACAGCCGTAACCGGAAAGCCGGATATCTGATGGGAAAAGGATATACCATGGAGCAGGCGATGGCTGAAGTGAAAATGATCGTGGAAGGTGTCTATTCCGCAAAAGCAGCAAAAGAACTGGCTGAGAAATATGATGTGGAAATGCCGATCATCACAGAAATAAACAAAGTCCTGTTCGAAGGAAAAAGTGCAGCGGAAGCGGTGATTGACCTTATGGTAAGAGATAAGAAAGTGGAGACGCCGATGCTTCCATGGGAAGACGGACAGAAAACTAACTGAGATGTTATAGAAAAACTGTAACTGTTCAGTACCTCGCGGGATAGCTGACTGCTGAATGGTTACGAAAAACTTTCGAATGCATCATTTACGGGAAATTCTATAGACAGAGATGATAAATATGCAAAAAAGCAGATGTTATATAAATACATCTGCTTTTTACATTTGAATGATAAAATATTTTTTAACTACTCTTTATCAGAATGCAATGTCCCTTAAATCCTCGGGAACATGTGAACTGTGGAAATTTTCGTTCAGAGTATCGATCAGATCCATATCCTCCTGTTCGATTGTGAAATCAAAAATATTGCCGTTACTTCTGATGCGGTCAGGATGTACGGATTTCGGGATTACTGATATTCCCTTCTGGGTAGCCCAGCGCAGACCAATCTGAGCAGGAGTATGGGCATATTTAGTTCCGAGTACACACATAACATCATTATCAAGATATGCACCCCTTGCAAGCGGGGCATATGCCTGTACTTGGATTCCTTTATTCTGGCAATAATCAATCAGCTCTTTCGGATAGCAGAGAGGATGGCATTCAATCTGATTTACAGCAGGTATGATTCCGGAATTGGCTTCCAGTTCTTCCAGATGACGGATTTCAAAATTACTGACACCAATAGAAAGAGCCCGCCCGGATTTCTGGATTTCCTCCAGTACTTTCCAGGTGCTGAGATAACATCCCGGAACCGGCCAGTGGATCAGATACAAATCCACATAATCCAGTTTGAGCCGGTCCAGGCTTCTTTCAAAAGCACCCTGAATGTCTCCCAGACGCTGTGCGGTATTCCATACTTTTGTAGTAATAAAAAGTTCATTTCGCGGTATTCCACAGCTGGCGATTCCCCGTCCTACATTTTCTTCGTTTTTATATACGGAGGCTGTATCAATCAGACGGTATCCTGATTCAACAGCAGAAATAATAGCATTTTCGGCCTCATTTTCCCCGGTGGCTTTGTATACTCCCAGTCCGAGTAAAGGCATCTCTCTGTTTGTATTCAGAAAAACAGTATTATCCAAAACAATTCCTCCAATTCCTATATACACTTTAGGCAAGCTGCTTTGCCCGATAATCTTGTCCAAGTATAACATAAAAATGTGTCAGAAGTACATAAAAATTATTAAGTTTTTGCAAGAATACATTGTTAACAATATAACATAAGGGTTAAAGTATTAACAGTTCTTGTGAAAAAAGCTATTTCAAAGCATATATTTCAAAATTTTTTTAGTGATTATTTATGCTAAATGGCTTGCGGAAACGAAAAAAAAGATGTATAATATCAGTAAATTGATAATTTATTGTCATAAAAAAAGACTGAATTTTATAAATTCAGTGTATTTTTCAATAGAAGGGAGCATTTAACCATGCATTTAATCAAAGATGAAAATGGGAATCTTGTCCAGCATGGGCATGGACACACCCATGAACACACCCATGAACATACCCATGAAGATGGTATGACTCATACTCATGAGCATACTCATGGCGAAGGTCATGATCATGGACATTCTCATGCAGATCATGCCTGTGATACTGCTCATTGCGGATCCTGCAGTGAAGGTGACTGTAAGAATGAGACACTGGCTCTTCTGACATATATGCTTCAGCACAATGAGCATCATGCTCAGGAACTGGATCAGATGGCTGATAACCTTGCCAAGATGGGAATGGATGCAGCATGTAAGACTATTAAGGAAGCTGTTGCAGATTTTCAGAAAGGCAATATGAGACTTGGACTTGCCTTAACACTTGTTAAAGAAGAGATGAAATAGGAGGCGACATCACATGTGTCTGGCAACTGTATATAAAGAAAGTGACGATTCTGTTATTTTTAAAAATGTTTCCCGTATAGATGTGGATGGGAATAAATTGATTCTCCGTGATATTATGGGAGATGAGAGAGTGGTCGAGGGAACTATTTTAATGGTTGACCTTGCCAACAGTATTGTGAAACTGAAATGTGACTGATATTAAGATAGGGACAAAACTCCTTTTGACCTTAACATCATTTTTTATTTATAGAAAGAATACTAAGACAGATTTAGGAGGCACCTGGTTTTATGGCACACGTAATTGCTGTCGCAGGAAAAGGCGGCGTGGGAAAAACAACATTATGCGGAATGCTGATCCAGTACTTGTGTGAAAAGGGTAAAGGGCCGATTCTTGCAGTAGATGCTGATGCAAACTCAAACCTCAATGAGGTTCTTGGCGTAAAGGTAGAGACAACTCTTGGCGATGTGCGTGAAGAAATTGCACGTGCAGAGCTTGCAAAAGAGAATCCAATTCCTACCGGAATGTCTAAGGCTGATTACGCGGAAATGCGTTTTGAAGATGCGCTTGTAGAAGATGATGATTTTGATCTTCTTGTCATGGGCAGAACTCAGGGAAAAGGCTGTTACTGTTATGTTAATGGTCTTCTTCAGACTCAGCTTGCAAAATACCAGAATAATTATCCGTATATTGTTGTAGATAATGAAGCCGGAATGGAACATATCAGCAGAGGTGTTCTTCCGAGTATGCAGACTGCCATTCTGGTCAGCGATTGCTCCAGAAGAGGCGTACAGGCAGTAGGCAGGATTGCAGAACTCATTAAAGAATGTGATATGCATCCTGATACAGTTGGTCTGATCATTAACCGAGCTCCGAAAGGAGAATTGAATAAGGGAATTCAGGAAGAGATTGCAAATCAGGGACTGACACTTCTTGGTGTTGTTCCACAGGATGAAACAGTTTATGAATATGACTGTGAAGGACGTCCTACAAGCACACTTCCGGAAGACAACCCTGTCAAGACTGCACTTCGTGCAATCGTTGATAATTTAAAATTATAAGATACACCCCTTGTCGGATGAGAATCCGATGAGGGATGTTTGTGCGCATAGGAAATCTATATATGCAGAGATAAATACAAGTTTACATCTTTATTTTTTAAGTTAAATAACCCATGGGAGGGGATGGGATAGGTTATCACAGTTATTAGGTTGTCACAGTTATCTTTAACGGAGCCAATTCTTCAGATATAGATAACCGGGATTTCCTGCCTGTGGGATTATTAATAAAATAAAAATGTGTATCTTAAAGGAATACACAAACCAGAATTAAAGGAGGTCTATAATGAGTGAATTCAAATTAACTACAGTGGAAGAGTTTGAAGAGGCTACTGCCAGACTTTTGGAGACAGGTGCAAAGGTTGGAGCTGACGCATGGCAGTTCCGTGTAAAAAACCAGACTCCACATTGTAAATTCGGTGAGCAGGGTGTCTGCTGTCGTATCTGTGCGATGGGACCATGTCGTATTACCCCTAAAGCACCAAGAGGTATCTGCGGATGTGACGTTCATGGTATCGTAGGAAGAAACTTCCTGAAATTTACAGCAGGTGGTGCAGCTACTCACTCTGATCACGGTCGTGAAATCTGCCACACATTATATTGTGCAAAAGACGGCGGAAACTATCAGGTAAAAGATCCTGAGAAACTGATCCGTATCGCAAAAGAATGGGGCGTAGAGACAGAAGGAAAAGATATCTATGATCTGGCTCATGAAATGGCTGAGACAGGATTGATGGAATATGGTAAACCATTTGGATATCAGAGATTCCTTGACAGAATGCCTGCAGGACAGAAAGAGAAACTGATTGAAAATGAAATTGCACCACGTGCGATCGACCGTGAGGTTTCCACTTCTTTACATATGGCTCATATGGGATGTTCTTCTCTTCCGGAAGCTCTTGTAAAACAGTCTATCCGCTGCGGTATGGCTGATGGATGGGGCGGTTCCATGATGGGAACAGAGTTCTCTGATGTTTTATTCGGAACTCCGAAGCCAATTGACACTGAAGCTAACCTTGGTGTAATGGTTGAAGAGAATGTAAACATCGTTGTACACGGACATGATCCGAGTCTTTCCGAGATGATTTGTGAATATGCAGACAGCAAAGAAATGATCGATTATGCAAAATCTGTAGGAGCAAAAGGAATCACTGTTTCCGGTGTATGCTGTACTTCAAACGAAGTAGCTATGCGTCGCGGTGTTCCGATGGCCGGTAACTTCCTGCAGCAGGAGAATGTAGTACTGACAGGTGCCTGCGAAGCGATCGTAGTAGATGTTCAGTGTATCTTCCCTGCATTAGGACCTTTAAGCAAATGCTTCCATACTAAATTTATCACAACTTCTCCGATCGCTCAGATGCCTGATGCTGAATTTATCAGATTCAATGCTGAGACAGCAGGAGAGAATGCAAAAGCAATCGTCAAGATGGCTATTGACAACTTCAAGAACAGAAAACCTGAACTTGTACATATCCCACAGCTGAAACAGAAAGCTACAGTTGGTTATTCCGTAGAAGCAATCGTTAAGGTTCTTGACGGTGTTACAAACTCTCAGGTTGATGAGACAGGAACAACAAAACCATTACTTGAGTGCATCACTTCCGGTGTTATCCGTGGTGCTGTTGCTATGGTTGGATGTAACAATCCTAAGATCCGTCCTGACTATGCACATATTGAACTGATGAAGAAATGTATCGCCAATGATATTGTTGTCATTGCTTCCGGATGTTCTGCGCAGGCAGCTGCAAAAGCAGGTCTTATGGACAAATCTGCAAAAGATCTCTGCGGTGCAGGTCTGAAACGTGTCTGTGAACTGGCTGATATCCCACCGGTACTCCACATGGGATCATGCGTAGATATTTCCCGTATGATGATCCTTGCTGCTGAACTTGCAAAAGATGCAGGTCTTCAGATCAATCAGCTTCCTGTAGTTGGATGTGCTCCTGAGTGGATGTCTGAAAAAGCTGTATCCATCGGTAACTATGTAGTAGGTACCGGTATTGATACATTCCTTGGTGTTGATCCATATGTTTCCGGTTCTTCAGAAATGGGAGAGCTTCTTACAGAGGGAACAAGAAAATGGACAGGAGCTGCTTATACAGTAGAAACAGATATTGAGAAATTAGTTGATCTGATGATCGAAAGAATCGAAGAGAAGAGAACAGCATTAGGAATCTAATCTGCTGTAATCTTAAAATGTAATAAAAGGTGGATGACGTAAAATGAAAATAGCAGTTACAGGAAAAGGCGGCGTAGGCAAAACCACTTTTGCAGCAACGCTGGCCAGGTTGTATGCAGCAGAGGGCAGACCGGTACTTGCAGCAGATGTGGATCCGGATGCGAATCTTGGTCTTGCATTAGGCTTTGATGAAGAAACTCTGGATTCTATTGTACCGATTTCAAAGATGCGTAAGCTGGTGGAAGAACGTACAGGGGCTACAGCAGGAAATCAGTTCTATCATCTGAATCCGAAAGTAGACGATATTCCGGAGAAATATGGTAAGGTCTGTAATGGCGTACGGCTCCTTGTCCTGGGAACTGTCGAGACAGGCGGCGGCGGATGTGTATGCCCGGAACATGTAATGTTAAAGCGCATTATCAATAATCTGGTACTTAGAAGAGAAGATGTAGTAATTCTTGATATGGAAGCCGGCCTGGAACATCTCGGCAGAGGAACCACAGAAGGAGTTGACGCATTTATCGTAGTGATCGAACCAGGTGCAAGGAGTGTGCAGACATATAAAAATGTAAAGCGCCTGGCAAAAGATTTAGGAGTGTCTCAGGTAAAGGTTGTCGCAAACAAAGTGCGCAATGAAGATGACGAAAACTTTATCAGAGAACGGATTCCACAGGAAGATCTTTTAGGTATGATTCATTACAACACAGAGGTAATTGATGCAGACAGACAGGGAAAATCCCCATATGACTTCAGCAAGACAGTTACCGATGAGATCATTAAAATAAAAGAAAAGATAGATCGTCAGTAATCATATATTAGGAGGTAGAACAAGTGACTTTATTTGAAAGTGTTTTTGCGGGAAACGACGCGGTTTATGGACTTACAGAGGGTGCCATCAACCAGGCAATTGAAAAATACGGCGCTGACAAAGCAGTCAGCTTCCCTGATACAGCATATTCTTTACCATGCTACTATGCAGTAACAGGAACAAAGGTTGGAACTCTTGCAGAGTTAAAAGATGCTCTTGCAGTAGTAAAAACTCTTATGACAAGAGAGAAAAGAACAAATGACGTATTTATGTCAGGCGTTGCTACAGCTCTCTGCGCAGAATTTATCGAAGTTCTGAAATATATTGACGGAGCAGTTCCTTATGAAGCTCCTTGCTACGGACATCTTGCAGATGCAGTGATCCGTGAACTTGGTGTACCGCTTGTAACAGGCGATATCCCTGGTGTAGCAGTTATCCTTGGAAAAGCTCCTTCCGCTCAGGAAGCAGCAGACCTTGTTAAATCGTATCAGTCTCAGGGTATCCTGATCACTCTGGTTGGTGACGTTATTGACCAGTTAGAGGAAGTTGGATACAAGACAGGTGCTAACGTACGTGTTATCCCGCTTGGAAAAGACGTTACAGCAGTTATCCATGTAGTATCTGTAGCACTTCGTGCAGCTCTTATCTTCGGTAACGTAAAACCAGGTGATGCTGCAACTCTGATGGATTACACAATGAAACGTGTACCTGCATTTGTTAATGCATTTGCACCGTTAAATGATGTGATCGTAGCTTGTGGTGCAGGCGCTATCGCTCTTGGATTCCCGGTTATCACAAACCAGGAAGATGTTGCAAGAGTACCGAAGAGCCTGATCTGCCAGAAAGACATCTCCAAATGGAATGCGACTTCTCTGGAAGCACGTGACATCAAGATTAAAATTACAAACATCGATATCCCGGTTGCTTTTGCATCTGCATTCGAAGGTGAGATTATCCGTCGTAAAGACATGCAGGTTGAGTTCGATGGTTCCCGTGTAGACTGTGCAGAGCTTGTACATACATGTGATGCAAGTGAAGTAGAAGACCATAAGATTACAGTTGTTGGTCCGGAAGTAGATGACATGGAACTTGGCAGCAAGAACAGCATTGCATATGTTGTTAAAGTTGCAGGTAAAAACATGCAGCCTGACTTTGAACCTGTTATCGAGCGTAAGTTCCATAACTACATCAACTGTATCGAAGGTGTATACCATACAGGACAGAGAGATATGCAGAGAATCCGTATCAGCAAAGATGCATTTGCTGCAGGCTTCAAGATCAAACATATCGGTGAAGTTCTCTATACACAGGTTAAGAATGAATTTGACGCAGTTGTTGATAAATGTGAAGTTACTATTTATACAGATCCTGCTGAGTGTACAAGAATCCGTCATGAAGTTGCTATCCCGATCTTCGAGAAACGTGATGACCGTCTGAATACTCTGACAGACGAATCTGTAGATGTATATTACAGCTGTATCCTCTGCCAGGCATTCTCCCCGTCTCACGTATGTGTTGTTACACCTGAGAGACTTGGACTTTGCGGTGCCGTTTCATGGCTGGATGCAAAAGCTACCAACGAGCTGGATCCAAACGGACCTTGCCAGGTAATTACAAAAGAAAGACCTATTGATGAGAACCTTGGTTCTTATGAAGATGTAGATGAAGCTGTTAAGAAATTATCCCAGGGTGCATTAGAGCACGTTACACTGTACTCTATCATGCAGGATCCTATGACATCATGCGGATGCTTCGAGTGTATCTGCGGTATCGAGCCATTCTCCAATGGTGTTGTTATCGCTAACCGTGAGTATGCAGGCATGACACCTCTTGGAATGACATTCTCAGAAATGGCATCCATGACAGGTGGTGGTGTTCAGACACCTGGTTTCATGGGACATGGTAAACATTTCATCAGCTCCAAGAAGTTCATGAAGGCAGAAGGCGGTATTGAACGTATCGTATGGATGCCGAAAGAACTGAAAGAGTTTGTTGCTGAACGTCTTAATAAGACAGCAAATGAACTCTATGGTATTGAAAACTTTACAGATATGATCGGTGATGAAACAATCGCTACTGATCCGGAGACACTGGTTGGATTCCTTACAGAAAAAGGCCATCCGGCATTAGCTCTTGATCCGATGATGTAAAGATTGGTGGTTTTGCCCGGAGGCGTGGATGGGCAATGCGGAAGCCACTAAACGTCTCCTGGGTTTAAACGCCTAAAGCGTTATATAGATAAAACCATAGTATTATTCTAAATACGAAATGGAGATGTGCAAATTGTTAATCGACAGAATCTTTAACGGAAATGATGCAGTCTACGGGTTAACCTGTCAGGCTGTAGAGGAAGCCATTGCACAGCACGGCGCAGACAAGGCAGTTGAATTTCCTCATACTGCCTACTGTCTGCCATGTTACTATGCAGTAACAGGAGTCAAGGTGAAGACCCTTGGCGAAATGAAAGAAGCACTTGGTGTGATTAAATCTCTTATGACAAGAGAGCATCAGTTAGATGACGCTTTGATGTCCGGAGTCGCTACCGCACTTTGTGCAGAGTTCATAGAAGTACTGAAGTATCTGGATGGAGCGGAGCCATACAGTGAACCGTACTATGGACACCTTCCGGATTCCATAATCCGTGAACTTGGTGTACCTCTTGTAACCGGTGATATTCCTGGTGTAGCTGTTATTATTGGATCCGCACCTACCGCACAGGAAGGTGTAGATCTGGTAAAGAGTTATCAGGCACAGGGAATTCTTGTTACACTGGTTGGAGGAATTATTGACCAGGCGCAGGAACTTGGATTGAAAATGGGCTATAATGTTCGAATCGTACCACTTGGAAAAGATATTACTTCTGTAATCCATGTAGTATCCGTGGCACTTCGTGCAGCTCTGATCTTCGGAAACGTTACTCCTGGAGATGCAGCCGCTCTGATCAAGTATACATCAGAGAGAGTACCGGCATTTGTCAATGCGTTTAAACCGATCGATGATGTGATTCTGGCTGCTGGTGCAGGAGCAATCAAACTTGGATTCCCTGTGATTTCCAATGAAGATGAAAACATTACAGAAGTTCCGGGTGCGCTGATCGCATGCCCGAATGTTGCTGATTTTAATAAGGTTTCTCTGGAAGCCAGAAATATTAAGATCAAAATTACCAATATTGATATTCCTGTTGCGTTTGCGTCTGCATTCGAAGGCGAGATTATCCGTCGTAAAGATATGCAGGTTGAGTTCGACGGTTCCCGTGTGGATTGTGCAGAACTTGTGCAGACAAGAAGCATGGATGAGGTAGAGGACCACAAGATTACAGTTGTAGGACCAGATGTAGATGAAATGGAATTGGGAAGCAAGAATCCGATCGCTTACGTGGTAGAAGTAGCGGGAAAGAGAATGCAGCCTGATTTTGAACCTGTAATTGAGCGTAAATTCCACAATTACATTAACTGTATTGAGGGAGTTTATCATACAGGACAGAGAGATATGCAGAGAATCCGTATCGGTAAGGAAGCTTACAATGCAGGATTCCGTATCAGACATATCGGTGAGGTTCTGTATACACAGGTAAAAAATGAGTTTGAAGCTGTAGTTGATAAATGTCAGGTAACCGTTTATACTGATCCGGCTGAGTGTACAAGAATCCGTCATGAGGTAGCAATCCCTGTATTCGATAAACGTGATGCACGTCTTGAAAATCTTACAGATGAAACTGTAGACGTATATTACAGCTGTATCCTTTGTCAGGCTTTTTCACCGTCTCATGTATGTGTTGTTACACCAGAGAGACTTGGACTTTGCGGAGCCGTTTCATGGCTGGATGCAAAAGCAACAAATGAACTGGATCCAAACGGACCTTGTCAGATCATTACAAAGGAAAGACCAATTGATGAGAACCTTGGTTCTTATGAGGATGTTGATGAAGCTGTACAAAAATTCTCACAAGGAGCTCTCGAACACGTTACGCTTTATTCCATTATGCAGGATCCTATGACTTCCTGTGGATGCTTCGAGTGTATCTGTGGTATTGAGCCGTTTTCTAATGGTGTAGTAATCGCCAACCGTGAATATGCAGGAATGACACCTCTCGGAATGACATTCTCAGAGATGGCATCTATGACTGGCGGCGGTGTTCAGACACCAGGATTCATGGGACATGGTAAACACTTTATTTCATCCAAGAAGTTCATGAAGGCAGAAGGCGGTATTGAACGTATCGTATGGATGCCTAAGGAATTAAAAGAGACAGTTGCGGAGCGTTTGAATAAGACAGCAAAGGAACTGTATGGTATTGACAACTTTACTGATATGATTGGTGACGAGACAAATACAACAGATCCAGAAGAGCTTGTTGCATTTTTAACAGAACATAATCATCCAGCCTTGTCAATGGACCCGATGATGTAGTATACTATATGAGATGATGTGATTTGTCTGCGTAGAGGCAAGTACATAGTAATTTTTTTAAGGAGGCCAAATAGAAATGCCGTTTAATCAGAAACTTCAGAAATTTAATGCAAAGATTAATACAGTCACAATTGGTAGCGGAGATAAGACTGTAACAATCGGCGGAGACTCTACTTATCCATTTTATTCTTTTGATGCACCATCAGAAAACGCACCTAAGATCGGTGTTGAAATCTCTGATATGGGTCTTGAGAATATTGTATCCGAAGGTATCAAAGCATACTATGACGGAGCATCCACAATCGGAGAAATGGCTAAAAAAGCAGCAGCTATGGAAGGTGCTGACTTTGTAGCTCTGATTCTTGAGGGTGGAGATCCGAACGGTGTAAACAAATCTGTTGATGAACTTATCGCAGTTGTTAAAGAAGTTGCAGATGCAATTGATGCACCATTAGTAGTTGAAGGATGCAAGAATGTAGAGAAAGACGCAGAACTCCTTCCTAAGGTAGCAGAAGCTCTTCAGGGAAGAAACGTACTGATTCTTTCAGAAAAAGAAGAAAACTACAAAGCAATCGGTGCTGCAGCAGGACTTGCTTACGATCAGATCGTAGGTGCAGAATCTGCCGTAGATATCAACCTTGCTAAACAGCTTAACGTTGTAACTACTCAGTTAGGCGTTAATGCACAGAAAATTGTTATGAATATCGGTAGTGCTGCTGCCGGATATGGATATGAATATGTTGTATCCACTATGGACCGTATTAAAGGTGCAGCTTTATCTCAGAATGATAACATGCTGCAGATGCCTATCATTACACCGGTATCCGCTGAAACATGGGGCGTAAAAGAAGCAACAGCTTCTGAGAAAGATATGCCTGAATGGGGACCGGAAGAAGAGCGTGGAATCGATATGGAAGTTATGACAGCTGCTGCTGACCTTGCAGCCGGATCTGATGCAGTCATCTTAAGACATCCGGAAGCTGTTGCAGCTATTTCCAGAATGATCAAAGCACTTGCGTAATTGAATAGGAGGAACAAATAAAATGGCACTGAATGGTATTCAGATTTTTAAATTAACACCAAAGAAAAACTGTAAGGAATGCGGATGCCCAACTTGTATGGCTTTCTCTATGAAAGTTGCTCAGGGCGCTATGAAAATCGAACAATGTCCGCATATGTCTGATGAAGCTTTAGCATCTCTTTCCGAGGCTACTGCTCCGCCAATGAAGACAATCAAAATTGGTACTGGTGCAGAAGAGCACACTCTGGGTGGAGAAACAGTATTATTCAGACATGAAAAAACATTTGTAAGCAAGCCAAGATATGCAGTAGCTCTGTGCACATGCATGGATGACGCTGCAGTAGAGGCAAAACTTGCAGAAATCCCGAAGGTAGATTATGACCGTATCGGCGAAAGAATGTATGCTGAACTTGTATATGTAAACTGTGGTGAAGGCGCAGATGCAGCTAAATATACTGCACTTGTAGAAAAAGCAGCAGGTCTTGGCAGAACTTTAGTTCTTGACTGTAAAGATCCTGAAATCGCTAAAGCAGCTCTTGCAGTATGCAAAGACAGCAAACCGGTCTTAAACGGTGCTGATGCTTCCAACTATGAAGCAATGAACGCAGTTGCTACAGAAGCAGGTGTTGTTCTCGGTGTATCCGGTAAAGACTTAAATGAATTATATGATACAACAGCAGCTCTTGAAAAACTTGGAAACAAGAATCTTGTTCTTGATACAACAGGCGCTGACATTAAAGAAACCTTTGCAAACACTGTACAGGTTCGTCGTGCAGCTCTGAAAGATCAGGACAGAACATTTGGTTATCCATCTATCGTAAACCTTGTTAAGATCGCAAAAGGTGACCTTCACTTACAGGCAGCTTTAGCATCTATGTTTACAATGAAATATGGTTCCATCATCGTTATGGAGCAGATGACATATGCAGAGGCTCTTCCATTATATGGTCTGCGTCAGAACGTTTACACTGACCCGCAGAAGCCAATGAAAGTTGAGCCAGGCATCTATCCGTTAAATGGTGCTGATGAGAATGCAGTAGTAGTTACTACTGTAGACTTTGCTCTTACATATTTCGTAGTATCCGGCGAGCTGGAGCGTTCCGGTGTTCCGCTTAACCTGGTAATCAATGATGCAGGCGGACTTTCCGTACTGACATCATGGGCAGCTGGTAAATTCTCCGGTAACAGTATTTCTTCTTATATCAAAGAGAATGTTGAACCGAAGGTTAAATCCAGAAAACTGATCATTCCTGGTAAAGTAGCGGTTCTGAAGGGTGATCTGGAAGCAAAACTTCCTGGATGGGAAATCATCGTTGGACCAAGAGAAGCTGTACAGCTTGTTAAATTCTTAAAGGATCTGCAGGCAGACGGCCAGATCTAATGACCGTAAACATCTGGTCGGTTTTGTACCGGCCGGAGTATAAAGAAAAATGTATGCAGAGGGATCTGCAATTGTCAGATTTCTCTGTATAAATAAATATAAAAGGAGAACAGGGTTATGGCAAAATTCGTAACAATTGGAGAAAGACTTTCCACTACTGCACCGGCAGTAAACAAAGCATTTACAGAAAGAGATCCTGAACCGATCATCAAAAGAGCAAAACAGCAGCTGGATGCTGGTGCTACTTACCTCGATGTAAATATCGGACCTGCAGAAAATGATGGCGAAGACTTAATGAAATGGGCTGTTCAGCTCCTTCAGTCTGAGTTTGATAATGTTCCGCTTGCACTGGATACAACAAACCAGAAAGCTATCGAAGCTGGTATTTCTGTATACAACAGAGCAAAAGGAAAACCAATCGTTAACTCTGCAGACGCAGGTGACAGAATTTCCAATATCGACCTTGCAGCAGCAAATGATGCAATCTGTATCGCACTTTGCTCCTCTGGTATGGTAGCAGCTGACAATGATGAGCGTATGATGCACTGCCAGAACATGCTTGAAAGAGGTATGGCTCAGGGCATGGATACAGAAGATCTGTGGTTTGACCCGTTATTCCTCGTTGTAAAAGGAATGCAGGACAAACAGATGGAAGTTCTTGAAGCTATCAAGATGTTCTCTGAAATGGGACTGAACTCTACAGGTGGTCTTTCTAACAACAGTAACGGTATGCCAAAACATATCCGTCCGATCATGGACTCTGCTCTTGTAGCAATGGCTATGATGAATGGTCTTACATCAGCAATCGTTAACCCTAACGACCTTCGTCTGATGGAAACTATCAAATCCTGTGATGTATTCAAAGGCAATACACTGTATGCAGATTCCTATCTGGAAATCTAATCAGTTTCATACGAATTGAATACATAATTATGGGGGCTGAAGGCTTCGGTCTTCGGCCCTTGTTTTATTACAGGCTATTAACGATTATGAGAAAGGTGGTTGCCGAATGTTTAAGGTAACATTTTCATTCGAAGATGGCAGTGTGGTAGAAGCGTTTGCCAATGCGGGGGACAATTTACTTGAGGTAGCTCGTGGAGCCAATGTGGCGATCGATGCACCATGTTCTGGAAACGGAGCCTGCGGAAAATGCCGTGTCCAGTTAAAGAGCGGAGAACTGGAGAGCAAAAAGACATTACATATTTCTGACGAAGAATATCAGGAAGGATGGCGCCTTGCATGCTGCAGCAAGATCAGTGCAGATGTAAATGTGCTGGTACCTGATATTGCATCTGCCTATAAGAGCAGAATGAAAGTAGCTGATTTAAGCTCTAAAGAGGAAATAGCCATTTTTGAAAATGCCAAAAGAGATGTAGAACTTGCAGGTATCGAATTGAAAAACAGTCTGGAGGTTGTGGATGTCACAATGGATCCTCCGTCTCTGGATGACACAATGCCGGATAACGAGAGACTTACAAGAGCACTGCGGAAGTATCTGAATATCAGCAGAGTCAGAATCCCTTATGCAGTTCTGAAAAAGCTTCCGGATGTATTGAGAGAGAGTAATTTTTCAGTAAAATGTGTGATCCGCGCTACTTCTGACGATATGTTTGTGTATGATATCTTCGGTAAAGACGAAGATGTAGTAATCGGTGGTCTGGCAATCGATATTGGTACAACAACTGTTTCCGCTGTACTGATCAATATGGAAAACGGTGAAATTCTGGCAAAGAGTTCTGCCGGAAACGGACAGATCCGTTTTGGTGCAGACGTTATTAACCGAATTGTAGAATCACAGAAACCGGGCGGCCAGCAAAAGCTGCAGGATGCTGTGATCAAAGAAACCATCAATCCGATGATCAACGAGATGTGCAAAAGTGCCAAATTCCCGAAAAACCGCATATACAGAATGTGCGTGGCATCTAATACAACTATGAATCATCTGTTTGCAGGAATTAATTCTGATCCATTACGTACAGAACCATATATCCCTGCATTCTTTAAGACCAATTCCCTCTTTGCTTCTGATGTGGGAATTGATATTAATAAAGACGCTCATATTATTATGGCGCCGAATATCGGAAGCTATGTAGGCGGCGATATTACAGCCGGAACCCTGGTCAGCCAGATCTGGAACAGGCCGGAGTTTTCACTGTTTATCGACCTTGGTACAAACGGAGAGCTTGTATTTGGAAACTCAGACTTTATGATGAGCTGTGCATGTTCTGCAGGTCCTGCCTTTGAAGGTGGTGACATCAGCTGTGGTATGCGTGCCACAGACGGAGCCATCGAAGCATGTACCATTGACAAAGAGACTATGGAGCCTACCTACAAGATCGTAGGTGATCCGGGAACCAAACCTGTAGGTTTGTGTGGTTCCGGTATCATCGATGTGATCAGTGAACTTTATATCTGCGGAATTATCAACCCGAAGGGTAAATTTATCCGCGAAGGAAAGAGAATCAAACATGACAAATATGGAATGGGCAGTTATATCCTTGCATTTGAGGAAGAGGCAGGTTCTGTAAAGGATGTTGAGATCACAGAAGTTGATATTGATAACTTTATTCGTGCAAAAGGTGCAATCTTCTCAGCAATCCGCACAATGCTGACTTCTCTGGACTTCGATGTGAGCATGATCGATGATGTGTATGTTGCAGGTGGTATCGGAAGCGGTATCAACATGCAGAATGCAGTCAACATTGGTATGTTCCCGGATATCCCCATCGAGAAATTCCACTACATTGGTAACTCATCTCTGACAGGTGCCTATCTGATGCTTCTGTCAACACCTGCAGAGAAGAAGACTTATGAACTTGCTTCCAATATGACATATATGGAACTTTCTACAGTGCCAATCTATATGGATGAATTTGTAGGTGCATGTTTCATTCCTCATACAGATACAAGTATGTTCCCAACTGTAATGGAAGAGATTCAGAACCGCTGATGAATTTCAGTAATTTCTATATGAGAAATTATGAATATCTAGAGAAATAAAATAACAGGACAGGTCTTTGGATCCCTTTGATCTGTCCTGTTTATGGAGATTTATATGGCATTTAGTTTAAATGACTTAAATTATGAAAAAGACAGTAAGGAAAGAATGCCGTGGGAGCATTACACTCAGGAGTTTGCAGCTGCAGACCCGAAGGAGATCGCTTCCAGATTGTCTATTCCTTACGATGAAGAAACCCAAAAACTGACTTTAACTTTTCTTGGAACACAGTATCAGATCACATGGCCGGATTTTGAAGTAACACATACTCCGGATGATAAAGGCTTTTATCCACTGGAGAACATGATCTATGCCAGGATCCTGACCATCCGTTTTCTTTTAAACGGTGTGAAATCTGAGAGCTCCGGAAAATTTAAAACATACCGTGAGATGCCATGGGGAGAAGTATATTTAAGACAGTTTGACGGCAGATGTATCAAACGTCTGGCATTTTCCTATGGAAATCGTCTGGGAGATTTTAAGGCGATCATGGAGCATATCAGTGCCATCCCTGTAAAGCATGGAGATATTGCCTATGAAGTAGAAATTTTTCCGGAATATAAAATACAGATGATCCTCTGGGAGGGCGATGAGGAATTTCCGCCGTCTTCACAGATTCTCTTTTCTGACAACTTCCCTGTCTCTTTCCAGGCAGAGGATATGGCAGTTATGGGAGATGTGATCATTGGTTCTCTGAAAGCATATCTGAAATGCGTTCAGAAATGACAAATGATATCAGGATTATGGAAACAGCAGAATAATCCGCAAATATCAGAGTCAAATAAGTAAATATAAACAGAAAGAGGGAGAAAAAATGGGATTTTCAACAAGTACATGTACAGAATTCGTTGAAGTTCTGGCATCTAAGGCTCCGGTTCCGGGCGGCGGCGGTGCGTCTGCATTAGTTGGTGCAGTAGGAACTGCTCTTGGAAATATGGTAGGAAGCCTTACTGTAGGCAAGAAGAAATATGCGGATGTGGAAGAAGAAATGTATGAATTAAAAGCAAAATGTGATCAGCTTCAGAAGGATTTCCTTCGTCTGATCGAGCGTGATGCAGAAGTATTCGAGCCATTATCCAAAGCATATGGAATGCCAAAAGAGACAGAGGAAGAAAAAGCTGAGAAAGCAAGAGTAATGGAAATCGTATTAAAAGATGCCTGCTCTGTACCAATGGAGATCATGGAGAAATGCTGTGAAGCAATTGAACTGATCGTAGAATTCGGTGCAAAAGGCTCTAAGCTTGCCATCAGTGATGCAGGCGTTGGTGCAGCTTTCTGTAAAGCAGCATTACAGGGTGCCAGCCTGAACGTATACATCAACACAAAATCCATGGCTGACAGAGAGTATGCAGAAGAATTAAACAGAAAAGCAGATGCGATGCTTGAGAAATATACAAAGATCGCAGATGACACATTTAACAGCGTACTTGGCAGACTGAAATAATAGTAAATAAAATAGAAATTTCTGTATTGTTTTCCGTCTCTTTTAATAAAGTGTAAAGTTATTTATTAGATGTAATTTTTTACAGAGTGCATATGATTTATGAGGCGGTTATGCTGAAATCATTCAGATACAGTATAGAATAATAACGTATAATTTCGGAGGGAACGACAAATGGCTAAGCAGTTATTAGGTAAAGAAGTAACAGCAGCATTAAACGAGAAAATCAAAGCAAACGTAGCAGAGCTTCAGGGAAAAGGAGTAAATCCTACCCTCTGCATCATCCGTGTTGGTGAAAACCCAAGTGATATCTCCTATGAAAGAGGAGCAACAAAACGCTGCGAAACTTTAGGCGTTGCATGTGAGAAAATCTTACTTCCGGAAGATGTTTCCCAGGAAGAACTTCTTGCAACAATCGATAAAGTAAACAAAGATGACAGCATTCACGGCGTATTATTATTCCGTCCGCTTCCAAAACATCTGGATCAGGCAGTGATCGAGAATGCACTTGCTCCTGAAAAAGACGTTGACTGTATGACAGACCTTTCCATGTCCGGTGTATTCACAGGCAAGAAGATTGGTTTCCCGCCATGTACACCACAGGCTTGTATGGAAATCCTTGATCATTACGGAATCGACTGCACAGGCAAAAAGGCAGTAGTAATCGGAAGAAGCCTTGTTGTTGGTAAACCTGCAGCAATGATGCTGGTTAAAAAGAACGCAACTGTTACGATCTGCCACACAAGAACTGTAGATATGCCGTCTGTAGCACGTGAAGCAGATATCATTATTGTAGCAGCAGGCCGCGCCGGTGTTGTTGGTGCTGAATATGTAAAAGAAGGCCAGACAATCATCGATGTAGGTATCAACGTAAATGCAGAAGGCAAACTTTGTGGTGATGTTGATTACGCAGCAGTAGAGCCTATCGTAGATGCTATTACACCTGTACCTGGCGGTGTTGGAAGTGTTACAACTTCTGTACTGGTTGGTCATGTAGTAGAAGCTGCAATGAGAAAGGTAAACGCATAAGATGAAAAAAGTGCCGGGAAAATATTTCTGGCTGTTTATGACAATAACAGGTGCCCTGATGTTCGGGGCACCTGCTTTGGTAAGTGCCAGTGAAGGGACAGCGTCCACTGATACAGAAAACAGCGTAGCAGACAATGCTGCAGATACCCCAGATGACGACACAATAGCAAAAACAACTGATAGTACAGAAAAAAACAGTCAGGAAACTGATCATTCAGGAGAGGGACAGATCTCCAAACCCAAATATCTCGAAAATGCAGAAAATAACGGAGAAGAAATTATCTCTGATGAAGACCCGACAGATAATACTTATGGATACTACACGATCATGGGTGGAACAACTGTTTCCGTCGATGAAATGTGTTCATTATACAACAGTCAGGGATGCACTTACCCATCTGAAGAACTCAGTGGCGGCGGAGCATCTGATATAGATACCTTTTGCAATATTATTGTAGAGGAGGCAAATGCCGAGAATGTACGTGGTGAAGTAGTTTTTGCGCAGGCAATGCTGGAAACCGGATGGCTGAGTTTCGGTGGTGATGCGGGAATCGACCAGTTCAATTTCGCAGGTCTTGGAACAACCGGAGGTGGAGTCAAAGGAATCGCATTTCCGGATGTAAGAACAGGAATACGTGCTCAGGTTCAGCATCTCAAAGCCTACGCCTCCACAGATTCCCTGAATCAGGAATGTGTAGATGAACGCTTCGATTACGTGACAAGAGAGACTGCACCTTACGTGGAATGGCTGGGAATCCAGGAAAATCCTTATGGCGGCGGCTGGGCAGCAGGAAAAGATTATGGAAGTAAATTAAGAAAAATACTGGCAGATTTGAAATCAGGGACATAAAGACAGAGTTTTGCGCCTTATTTGTATTATTTTTCTGAATTTCTGTAAATGATTTTTAAATTCTTAAATAAAGAAAGGATGTTGAGTAAAATGAAAAGAAAATTGATGATTTGTGCAATGGCTTTGTGTATCTGTGCAGGACTGGCCGGTAACACTGGAGAGGTCAGCGTATGGGCATCCGAAGGATCATCTTCGGATGCTGTCCGGATAGGCGCCCTGAAAGGTCCGACAGCAATGGGAATGGCGCAGCTTCTTGATGAAGACGGATACGATTTTACGATTGCTGCATCTCCGGATGAGATTGTTCCGATGGTAGTACAGGACAAGCTTGATATTGCAGCTGTTCCGGCAAATCTGGCAGCAACGTTGTATCAGAAGACAGATAAGGATGTCAGTGTTCTGGCGGTCAATACGTTGGGTGTTCTCTATCTTGTGGAGAATGGAGACAGTGTAAAATCTGTGGAGGATCTTAAGGGAAAGACTATTTATGCCAGTGGGAAGGGTGCAACTCCGGAATATGCCCTGAACTCTGTTCTTAAAGCGAATGGAATCGACCCTGAAAAAGATGTGACTGTTGAATTTAAATCTGAGCATGCAGAGGTAGTTTCCGCACTTGTGCAGGATCAGACAGCAGTCGGACTTCTTCCGCAGCCTTTTGTAACTACAGCGCTGATGAAAAACGATAAGCTGAAGGTTGCCCTGGATCTGAACAAACTGTGGGAAGATTCCATGGATGACGGAAGCAAACTTGTGACAGGAGTTGTGATCGCAAACAATGAGTTTGTTCAGGATCATGCAGATAAAGTAAATGATTTTATGGATGCTTATAAAGAATCTGTAGATTTTGTCAACAGTGACACAGAAGCTGCGGCCCAGATCATAGGAGATCATGATATTATTGCAAAAGAAGTTGCACAGAAAGCAATCCCTGACTGCAGTATTGTGTTTATTGAAGGTGATGAGATGAAAACCATGCTTTCGGGATATCTGGCAACCCTGGATGATCAGAATCCTGAGATTATAGGAGGACAGTTGCCGGATGATGCATTCTATTACAAACGATAGAGCAAAAACTGACAATGGAACGAAATATACAGGAATTCGCATATTAGCAGTACTTTTCTGGATTGCAATCTGGCAGTTTGCGAGTATGTATCTGAAACAGGAGATCCTTCTGGCATCTCCTGTTTCTGTTATCCGAAAGCTTTTTGAACTGATTTTCAGCGGAAATTTCTGGCAGTCTGTCGGATTTAGTTTTGTACGCATTGTGACAGGATTTCTTCTGGCTGTGCTTCTGGGAATCTTTCTGGCAGTGTGGGCATATTGGTCAAAAACAGTGGAAATCCTGACAGCACCTGTGATCGCAGTGGTCAAATCTACACCTGTGGCATCTTTTATTATTTTGTGCTTGATATGGATTCCTTCGAAAAATCTGTCAGTTTTTATTTCCTTTCTTATGGTTCTGCCGGTGATATATACAAATATCCTTGAGGGAATACGACAGACGGACAGGAAGATACTGGAAATGGCAAAAGTATTTCGTGTGAATCTCAGAAGACAGATCAGGTATATTTATGTATCGCAGGTACTGCCTTATTTTCTCTCAGCATGCAGGCTTTCTCTTGGAATGTGCTGGAAGGCAGGAGTGGCAGCAGAGGTTATCGGAGTACCTTCAGGTTCTATTGGTGAGAAACTGTATAATGCAAAAATATATCTGAATACTCCGGATCTTTTTGCGTGGACAATTGTGATAATTGTGATCAGTTTTGTATTTGAAAAGTGTTTTCTTGGAATTGTAAGCAGAGTAGTTTATATGATAGAACATAGATAACGGAAATTTTGATTTATGAGAATCCTCTTAAATGCATTATTTATGAGGTCTGTTACAGGCGGAGAAGAGATATGGATATAAAGGTAGATCATATTAGTAAAGCATACGGAGAACAGCAGGTACTGCAAGATTTGTCCTGTGTTTTTCCGGAAGGGAAAACCACTTGTATCAGAGGAAGATCCGGATGTGGCAAAACAACACTGATACGGCTTCTTCTGAGACTGGATATTCCGGATAAGGGGAAAATAGAAGGGGTAAGTGACAGGAAACTCAGTGCAGTATTTCAGGAAGATCGTCTGTGTGAAAATCTGAGCGCTGCTTCTAATATAAGACTGGTATGTACAGAAACAATAACAGACAGAGAACTGGAGGAGGCGTATAAAGCAGTTGCGCTTACTGAGATATGGCAGAAACCGGTTCGTGAACTGAGTGGAGGAATGCGTAGGAGAGTATCTATCCTGAGGGCATTGCTGGCTGAATCAGACTGTGTGATCATGGATGAACCTCTCAGAGGTCTTGATGAAAAAACCAGAGCAAAAACAATTGATTATATTTTGAAAAAGACGGAGGGAAAGACGTTGATCTTTGTTACTCATGAAGAAAAAGAAGCAGTTTGGTTAAAGGCTGACAGAACAGTAGATATATTGACAAAGCATTAAAATTAATGAAAAACTAAATTTCGGTTATAGATTATAGCGTGTTTGAAAAATCATTTCTACAATCTTCAAACACGCTATAACTCCAAAAGAGGAAAAACTTATGATTACATTAAATGATTATCTGTATTCAGGAGATACGGTTTTAAAAATTTTACAGAAATATACCCGGGATCTGAGAAAAGAAGCGAAACTTACTCATAATGAGATTGATATGATGCATGTGAATTTCCTGATTCAGATCACAGAGCTTTTAGAACACAATGATTTCCTTACGGCCCAGTCCCAGAAGATCCGGGAATTTTATAAATATATGGCTCATGAATATCCGTTTCTTGCGTTTACATTTAAAGGAAGGATCAAATCGCTGATCCGGGCAGAAGAGAAATTTAACGGCTATATTGTGGAATATATTTACGATTATTATACAAAACATGGAACCTATCCTCCTGTATCGGAACTGAAAAATAAACTCAGTTGTTTTCGGGATTTTATTGCATACAGAATTGTGTTGTGTATGCCCAAGTGTCATCTGAAACCAGGAGAAGATCAGGAAACGGCGTCGATCCGCTATCTTTATGAGATTGCCAATGTTCTTCCCGGGTTCCTGGAAGAACGAGGGTTTACGGTGGAGTCTGCCTATGGAGTAAAGAAAAGTACGTCGCCGCTTCTTAATGAAGATGTGAAGATGTATTATCGGGATTATATCTGTGGAACCAGCGGGGAAGGATATCAGTCATTACATATCACAGTTTATGATAACAGTTCCCGTTCTTTCATGGAGGTGCAGCTGCGTACCCAGAAAATGGATGACACTGCGGAAATTGGTCCGGCGAATCATCTGGGATATGAGAAGAGACAGCAGGATGAGCGTGCAAGACGTGATGCTATTCCAGAAGGCGAGAGCGTTTATTTCGATGAAGCCTATGAACGGGGCATGCGTCTTTTGCAGCTGGAACTGGCAGATCTGGATGTAAATATGTTTTCCGCAGTAGATAACAGTCTGATCAATGATGGGTGCGGACTGTTCAGGGGAAGACTGATATTACCTTATGAACATTTGTCAAGATTTCAGAATGATGTGATTGATTGAATAAAACACCTATCTTTTGATGTATAAAAATACAGGGAAATGACAAAAATTGATAAAATATGTAAATTTTTAGTTATATTTTAGGCATTCTATGGTACACTGATATAGTATATCAAAAATGGGAGGGAAACTCGAAAATGAGCAAAAAAGAAGGAAAAGGGTTAAAGTCTTTTAACAAGGGGTTTCAAGTGCCTGACACCTACATTATTATCTTTTTAGTAGTTGTTGTCGCTGCACTTCTGACTTTCCTTGTACCAAAGGGATTTTACGAAACACAGGATATTTCGTATATGATCAATGGTGTTGAGAAAACCCGTACAGTAATCAAAGACGGAAGTTTCCAGTATCTGACAGATGATGCAGGAAATGTAGTAACAGAAGGAGTAGCACTCTTTAGTGGAGATGGTGGAACAGGATTCTTCAACTATATGTATAACGGAATCGTAAGCAGTTCTGCAATCGAGATTATCGCATTTCTTATGGTAGTAGGCGGTGCATTCGGTATCATGATCCGTACAGGAGCGATTGAATCCGGATTGATTGGATTGATCCGTAAGGCAAAGGGAGCAGAAAAACTGCTGATTCCGATACTTTTCGTATTGTTTTCTCTTGGTGGAGCAGTTTTTGGAATGGGAGAAGAAGCACTTCCGTTTACTATGATTCTTTGTCCGTTGTTTGTAGCAGTTGGATACGATTCAGTTATTGCAGTTCTTGTTACTTATGTTGCAACACAGATTGGTTTCGGTTCATCATGGATGAATCCATTCTCTGTAGGTATTGCACAGGGAATTGCAGGTATTGACGTATTCTCCGGAGCAGGATTCCGTATGGTAATGTGGGTAGTATTTACAGCACTCGGCTGTGGAATGACTATGTTCTATGCATCAAAGATCAAAAAGACTCCGACAATCTCAATCGCATATAAGACCGATGCATATTTCCGTGAGCAGAATGAAAAAACAGGAATTGACGAAGGACATTCATTTGGTCTTGGACATATTTTAGTTCTTCTGACACTGGCTGCTACAGTAGTATGGGTAGTTTGGGGAGTTATGACTCAAGGATACTACATGCCGGAGATTGCTACACAGTTCTTCATTATGGGAATTGTTTCCGGTGTGATTGGAGTTATCTTTAAACTGAACGATATGAAACTGAATGATATCGCAACATCATTTAAAGATGGAGCAAAAGACCTGATAGGTGCTGCACTTGTTGTTGCTATGGCACAGGGTATCATGCAGGTTCTTGGTGGATCTGATCCGACAACACCTACGGTTATTAATACAATTATGTATAATATTTCAAATGCACTGTCTGGAGTTTCCGGAGCAGTTGCAGCAGTACTTATGTATCTGTTCCAGTCCGTATTCAACTTCTTCGTTGTATCCGGAACAGGACAGGCTGCGATCACAATGCCGATCATGGCTCCACTGTCAGACCTGTTAGGTGTTTCACGTCAGACAGCTGTAGTTGCATTCCAGCTTGGTGATGCATTTACAAACCTGATTGTTCCTACATCAGGATGTTTGATCGGATCCCTTGCAATTGCAAAGATTGAGTGGTCTAACTGGATTAAATTCATGTGGAAATTCCTTGGTGTATTAATGATTGGTGCAATCATTACAATTCTTATTGCAGTTGGAATTGGATTCTAAAACATACATTTGATAATTGAGAGAGATTTATGATGAAATTAATTCAGAATATTGATGTCTATGCCCCACAGCATCTGGGGAAAAAAGATGTACTTACAATCAATGATAAGATTGTCAAGATTAAAGATGCAGGTTCTATATCCGCAGAAGGATTTCTTTCTGAGACAGAAATAATCAATGGAGAGGGGTTACTTTTAACTCCGGGATTCATTGACTGTCATGTTCATGTACTTGGAGGCGGTGGCGAAGGTGGATTCGCCAATCGTACTCCGGAAGCAACTATGGAAGGACTTACGAAGTTTGGAGTAACAACAGTTGTTGGCTGCCTTGGAACGGATGGAATCGGTCGTGATATGTGTGCACTGGTTGCAAAGACAAAAGGATTGAATGAGCAGGGAATGTCTGCATACTGTTATACAGGCAGTTATCAGATTCCGGTTCACACGTTGACGGACAGTATTGTCAAAGATATTATGATGATTCAGGAAATCATTGGAACCGGAGAAATCGCGATTTCTGATCATCGTTCTTCACAGCCGACTTTTGAGGAATTTGCGCGTGTCGTTGCGGATACAAGACTTGGCGGTGTTCTTTCTGGGAAAGCAGGTATTGTAAATGTTCATCTTGGCGACAGTCCGAGATGCTTAGATCTTATTGAACGAGTGGTAGATGAGACAGAGATACCGGCTTCTCAAATACTGCCAACACATATCAATCGAAATGAGATGCTTTTTGGCAAGTCGATTGAGTATGCGCTGAAAGGCGGAGCAGTAGACTTTACCGGAAATGAAGATATTGACTATTGGGAAACTATCTGTGATGAGGTACGTGTATGTAATGGTATCAAACGGATGCTGGATGCAGGAGTAAATCCTGACCGCATGACAATTTCTTCTGATGGACAGGGAAGCCTTCCGATGTACAGTAGTGATGGCGAATTCCTTGGAATGGGCGTTGGACAGTCCAGCTGCCTTCTGAAGGAAGTAAAGGAATGTGTATTTAAAACAGAAATTCCTTTAGAAATAGCTATTTCTACAATTACATCTAATCCAGCAGATATTCTTCGCCTCAAAGGAAAAGGTAAGGTTGAAGAAGGCTATGATGCTGACCTTTGTATTCTTGACCAGGAACTTCAGCTTGTTGAAGTAATTGCAAAAGGGAATACAGTTTATACAAAATAAAGTATATTGATGTTAAAAGCACCAGTCATTCAGTTGGCTGGTGCTTTTTGCAATATTAAATTCACTTTGATAAGCACTTTATGATATAATGGGCTCGTAGTCTTTTACAGATATAAGAACGGGTATAAGGAGAATATAGTATTGATTAATCAGACAGCGAAGAAGATTTTGAAAGCTCTGTCTTTTGATGGTGTGGAAGTAGAAGCATTTCGTCATATGGCGGATTTAAAACGATTGGATCCGATGAAGATTTTTTATAAAAAAATAGATGAGAAAATATATAACGGGAGTCATGCAGTCCCGATTCGTATTTTCTTTCCAACTGAAAAAAGTTTTCGTGAGAGTGAAGAAAAGAAACATAATATTCAAGATAAAAAGATGCTTTTGTTTATACATGGCGGCGGCTGGGTTACAGAGAGTATCGATAATTATGAAAGAATTTGTGCCCGGCTTGCTAATGCAACCGGACAATATGTAGTTGCAGTTGAATATCGACTGGCACCGGAAGATAAATTCCCGGCAGGTCTGGAAGATTGTTATGCCGTTGCGAAAACATTATATTCCGGAGATTTTATGCTCAACATAAAACCCGAAAATATTACATTGATCGGAGATAGTGCCGGAGGGAATCTTTGTGCAGCATTATCTTTGATGGCTAGAGATTGTGGAGAATTTATGCCAAAAAGACAGATACTGATCTATCCGGCTACATATAATGATTATACAGAAAATTCACCATTTCCATCTGTTAAGGAAAATGGAACAGATTATCTTTTGACAGCTGGGAAGATGCAGGATTATATTGATCTTTATGCGAGAAATAAAGAGGATAAGAAGAATCCTTATTTTGCACCATACATAGCAGAAGATTTAGCGAATCAACCTGATACATTGATTCTTACATGTGAATTTGATCCACTTCGAGATGAAGGGGAAGCATATGGGAAGCGCTTAAAAGAGGCTGGAAATTATGTGGAGATACATCGGATCAAAGATGCATTACATGGATATTTTGCGTTGGGGATCAAGCAGCTTCATGTACAGGAAAGTTTTACCTATATCAATGAATTTCTGAAAGAGGAAACACTGTGAGTAAGAAAAAAGCACGTTGGAGAAAACTAGATAATGCAGCAAAATTATATTCTGCTGCCAGTAATAAAAAAGATACGAGAGTGTTTCGTTTTTACTGCGAATTGAAAGAAGAAGTAAATCCTGACGTTTTGCAGGAAGCATTGAATCAGACAATAGAAATATTTCCTACGTTTTTAATGGTGCTTCGCAAAGGATTATTCTGGCATTATCTTGAGCCATGTAATTTACGACCGATTGTAAAGGAAGAGTACAAAGAGCCTTGTAGTAGACTCTATATAAAGGATAAGAAGACACTGCTTTTTGAAGTAACCTATTATAAAAAACGAATCAACTTCGAAGTATTCCATGTATTGACAGATGGCACAGGAGCGACAGAATTTTTAAAAGAACTGGTAAAAAATTATCTCTATCTTATTCACAAAGTAAATGGATTAGAAGCAGTTTCATTGTTACCAGAAGATATGACGGTACAAGATCAAGAAGTTGATAGTTTTTTGAAATATTATTCAAAAGATCAGAAACGACCGAAAAAAAGAAAACTACATGCTTTCCAGATACGGAAAAGAAAGAAAGATGGAAATCATCTGCACGTCCATGAATCTGTTGTTTCAGTTCAGGCAGTATTGAAGCGGAGCAGGGAACTCGGAGTATCTATGACAGTCTTTTTGACAGCATTATTTATGATGGCAATAAATGAAGAAATGTCTAAAATGCAAAAGAAAAAGCCGGTCGTGTTAATGGTTCCGGTTAACTTAAGAAAGTTTTTCCCGTCTTTATCGATGCTGAATTTTTTTAATTGGATCGAGCCGGGATATAATTTTACTACACAAGATCAAAGTTTTGAGGCAATACTGAAATATACGAAAGAATTTTTTGAGACAGAACTGACAAAAGAAAAGATGTCAGCACATATCAGCGAGTTGCTTGCTTTGGAACTGCATCCGATTCTGAGGCTTGCACCTTTGGAATTGAAAAATCTATGTATTCAGGCCGGGGCAAAATATTCAGAGAAGAACACGACAGCAATCTTCTCTAATATGAGTGCGGTTAAAATGCATGCGAGTTATGTGCCTTATATTGAACGATTTGGTGTGTACACAAACACTCCTAAGTTTGAATTGTGTTTGTGTTCTTTTCAGGATAAATTATCATTTGCATTTACATCCAGATACGACACAGTGAACATTGAACGTAATTTTTATCGCTTGTTAAAAGAACAGGGAATTGCATCTGAAAAAGTAAAACCTGAATTTCCAAAGACAGATGAGCCAAGCGAACAGGAAATGAAAGTCTATAAAATTTATAGCTTTCTGTGTATTGCAATTGTTGCAGCAATGCTTGTTACGGAGTATAATTTCCATCCTAGAATTCGCTGGACCTTATTCACAGCCGGAGGCGTTGTGACAATGTGGATTGCCTCATCGATTGGATTTTTTAAACGCTATAATCTGCTGAAAAATGCGATGTGGCAGCTTTTTATCGGTACTATTATCTGCTTTATATGGGATGCACTGACCGGTTGGCACAGTTGGTCTGTAGATTTTGTGCTGCCGATCATGAGTGTATCTACACTTACAGCGATGTTTGTAATCGCTAAGGTGCGGAAATGTCCTGTGCGAGAGTATCTTATTTACGAAATTATGGCTGCCGGATACGGATTGATTCTTCCGGGAATCTTACTCTTATGCAAAGTGGTGAAAAATCCAACAGTAAGTATGTTTGGAGCGTTAATATGTTTCCTGTTTCTTGTAGCAGTGATATTGTTTAAAGGAAGAGAATTTAAAGAAGAGATGCAGAAAAATCTGCATGTATAAAATAGTGTTGATGAAACATTAGAGCGTGTCTGAAAATGCTGAACTGAATAATTTCACTTTGTCAGAAAGCATTGTTAGAAGTAGCAAAATAAAGGAGTATTTAATTATGAAGTATGAAACAATAGACAGAATTAGAAAATTTACAGAAGATCGAAACTGGGATCAGTTTCATTCGCCGGCAAATCTTGCAAAATCAATCGTAATTGAGGCAGCAGAGTTATTAGAGTGTTTTCAGTGGTCTGATGAAGAATATGATCTGCAACATGTCAAGGAGGAATTGGCGGATGTTTTGGTTTATAGTCAGAATCTGTTAGACAAACTGGAACTGGATGCAGATGAAATCATAAATATGAAGATGTCGCAGAATGAAGCAAAGTATCCGGTAGATAAGGCAAAAGGGAGTGCGGCCAAGTACGATCAGCTATAATAGTGGAAAAGGAAGAGGCGTTATAAGAACAATGATAAAAATACTATTTATATGCCACGGTACTCTTTGAAAGCTTCGCCCAAAAGCCAGTAAAATCACAGTCTGAAGGGCATAGGCGGTTAGAAAATAACCCAAAAATAACCCACGGTATTTTGTGCAGATATGTCTGGGATGCAATATGATAGAATGGTTACAAGAAAAATTTGTAGGAATATAAAGATATGGAATTAAGATTATTACGCTATTTTTTAACAGTAGCAAAAGAACAGAGCTTTACAAAAGCAGCAGAACAATTGCATATTACCCAGCCAACGCTATCCAGACAAATGGCGGCATTTGAAGAGGACCTGGGAATAACATTATTTATTCGAAACGGGAAGAAAATATCGCTCACTGATGAAGGAATTTTATTAAAAAGGCGTGCCTTGGAGATTCTTAATCTTGAGGAAAGGACGCTTGAGGAACTGAAAGGAAAAGAAGAGGTTGTAGAGAGCACGATAACCATTGGATGCGGTGAATTTGCAGCAGTGGAGACATTGGCGAAGATATGTAAAACATATAAAGAAAAATATCCGCTGGTTCAGATTGTATTGCATACTGCAACAGCAGATGCAGTGTATGAGATGATGAACAAAGGACTTGTAGATATTGCATTATTCATGGAGCCGGTGGACACCGAAGGGCTGGATTATATCCGGATCACAGATTGCGATCACTGGTGTGTCGGAATGCGGCCGGATGATCCGCTGGCAGAAAAAGAGTTTATAAAAAAAGAAGATCTTATTGGAAAGCCCTTGATCCTGCCGGAAAGAATGAACGTTCAAAGTGAACTTGCCAACTGGTTTGGGAAAGACTTTTCAAAATTACAGATTGCTTTTACGAGTAATCTTGGAACGAATGCCGGAGTTATGGCGGCAAATGGACTGGGGTATCCAATTTCAATTGAGGGTGCTGCAAAGTATTGGCGAGAGGATATTCTTGTACAGCGAAGAATTTCTCCTGAAATCAAGACTAGTACGGTGATTGCCTGGCGACGGAATATCCCATATTCTTTGGCAGTCCGTAAAATGATCGAGGAGATTAATGCTTTTCAGGCATAAAACAAAATTCAATATAAGCATTAGACATAATGAAGCGATAGAGCTTAAAATAGATGTGTAAGATGAATGTAAATCTTATACATCTATTTTTTTGTGAAAAATACGTATAGAAAGGGGCTTTTTATTATGAGTAAAAAATTAGTGGCATTTTTCAGTGCAAGCGGAACAACAAAAAAAGTAGCACAGATGATCGCAGAGGAAGCAAAAGCGGATTTGTTTGAGATTGAGCCGAAAGTTCCATATACAAAGCTTGATCTTGACTGGATGAATAAAAAATCCAGAAGCAGTGTGGAAATGAGTGATAAAAAATATAGACCGGCGATTATGAAAAAAGAGATGGATATGAGTTCTTATGACGAGATCCTTCTGGGATTCCCAATCTGGTGGTATGTGGCTCCGACAATCATCAATACATTTTTAGAAGCTTACGATTTCAGTGGTAAAAAGATTGTGCTTTTTGCAACATCCGGAGGAAGTGGATTTGGGAACACTGTGAAAGAATTGCAGTCATCTGCATCAGACGCAGTTATTACAGAAGGCAGACTGTTAAATTGTGGAACGAAACAGGAAATCACTGAATGGGTAAACTCTTTATAAATAACAGCGTTATGGAGGTATACAGAATATGGGAAAAATAGTACAGACAGCAGGGAGAAATACACTTGGTGAATTCGCACCGGAATTTGCACATTTTAACGATGATGTACTTTTCGGCGAAAACTGGAATAATCAGGACATCGACGTAAAAACAAGAAGCATTATTACAGTGGTTGCTCTGATGGCTTCCGGAATTACGGATTCTTCTTTAAGATATCATCTTCAAAATGCAAAAAATCATGGTGTGACACAAAAAGAGATTGCTGCAGTGATCACACATGCCGCATTCTATGCAGGTTGGCCAAAAGCATGGGCTGTTTTCAATCTTGCAAAGGAAGTGTGGGAAACAGGCGAAGGAGATTTGCCATACGAAGAGGAAGCGATGCGGGCGCATGCAAAAGAGATGGTATTTCCAATTGGTGCACCAAACGATGGCTTTGCACAGTATTTTTCGGGCAGGAGTTTTCTTGCACCGATTTCTACTTCTCAGGTTGGAATTTTCAATGTGACATTCGAACCAGGATGCAGTAAACTGGATTATGTAGCATAAGAGTGTATAGCGTGTCTGTAGTCTGATTTTTGCCATAAATAAGTACAGGATACACAGAGAATAGAAAAGAATGTGTATTCAGTTAAATAAGAAATAGATAGCTGGTATGAGAGAACAAGGAGTCTTTCATACCAGTTTTTTTGTGGGAAAAGGGATAGGTTGCACAGGATCTGCCAGGAGATTTCAGTAGGTTTGATGAATAGCTTTCTTCCAGAAGTGTGGTATAGTCTTGTGCTTGGAACAGGAAAACTACACAGAAGGGAGACACCGATATGACAACACAGCCAGATATTATCTGGAATGAGCAGTGCCTGGGGATACGGATAGGAGAACAGGTATGCACCTATCTGAAAAAGCATGATGCGGAATACCAGAGACTGCAAAAGAAAATACTGGAACTTACAGAGAAGTATCCAGTGATAGAAACATTTATGGAGACGAATCAGTCAATCAGCCTAACGGAAGAAGAGCATAAGGCAGTACATCGATATTTCCAACTGGAGAGCGAAAAGGAAATGATAGAAGAAGAGTACCATTTTTATATGGGACAGGCTCAAATGATTTCTTATGGAGCTATGCTGGGGAAAATAAAAAAAGCAATACTGGGAAAGGATGACGGTGACACACAGAAACTGCTGGAATTGCTGCTGGATACCTGGATTGATGAGGTCGAAGAACAGCTGAAAGAAAATATAGCGTACCAGGGAATGCTGGAAAAAATATCAAAATATGAAGAACAGGTTCAGACAATGGGATTAGCAAAAGAAAAGCGAAAAACGATAGACGCATATGTTACTGAAGTCAGTGAAAGATGGATATTATATGCGGAATCTTTATATCAGGCCGGTATGCAGAAAATCTTAGAACTACTGAATCTGTAATAAGGACGGATAAAATGGGGAAGCACGATTGAACTTCCCCATTTGTCACTTCTATTCGTCTTTGCCATCAATGAGAAATATGTATGAAACCTGAAAGATTTCAGCAATGGCTTTTAATTCAAGATCAGTGACATAACGCTTGTTTGTTTCGATTCTGGTGATTACATTTTTATCCATATCGTAACCAGCTAACTGGAGTTTATAGGCAAGATCACGCTGAGACATATTGTGAGTCCTGCGAAGCTCAATCAACCGTTGGCTGATCAGATTCTTCTCACCAGACTGTGTCCTTGGCTTTGGCATTTTAAATCTCTTCCTCTCTGGTAAAAGGATGGCTTGTCTCACTTTTTGCACCATCTGTATTGATTTTAACGATTGGACAAGGTAGAATCGGTTGTAAAAGTGAGACAAAATAGAAGAGAAGGGAGAAATATATGGAGCAGGCAAAGATAGAACAGCTTGCATTTTTATATCTATGCAGCGAGCATGATAAAAGGTTATTGCTGAAAAAAGAAAAAATGCCGTTAGCTGATTTTGACAGGTTGACCTACTTGATTTACCATTTTGGTTTTAAGGAATACCATATAAAAGTGTGGATGGAATTTGCAGGAGAGTTCAAAAAGGAATGGGATTGTCTGGAAGCACTTCAGGAAATGGGGGGCTGTGTTGGAAACATAGGAAATACAGAATCAGAAATTAGCTTGCATAAAATGTGGATGCAGAATTTTTGTAAAAATGCACCCAAAGAAAGCAGAGAATGGATTCAAAAATTGAATTAAAATATGCAGTAGAACATTTTTGTGATATCATTATCAATAGAGCAGATTTGTATTTTATGAATTTGTAAAAGAATAATGAAGCGAAAAGGTGTGAAGCTAATTATGAGTGAATATGCAGATATAGTAATTGGAAATTTATCATTACATTGGTTTAGAAACTATTTGGATAGCAAAATCGTTAGTCTGTTTTTTTCAAAAAATGACCTTATTGTAGTAAATAATTGTAATATAGACGATGATGATAAAGATGCCGGAACATACACTAAATATATGTATAGGACGACTGTTCGGCGTGCAAAAGAACGCTTAGATGCACAGGGATTTGGACTTAATAATTTTGAAAAAATATTTAATGATGAAATGGTTCAAGTAGTAGACTACTCATCTTTTTTGTATCATTTACAGGGAGATTATGATGAAGAGGACAAGAATAATGAAATTCGGATTAAGAAAAATGTTTCATTAAAAAAATGGAAAAATGCAATGAAAAAAATTGTTTCTTATGAACTTGCAAATGGAAACATACAATTTGGAGGAACACTTTCAGAGGTTAATATTACAACAGAGTGTGACAAAGTTATATTTTATTCTTTGAAAGATGAGGATAGCGAATCATTTTATGCTTTAAATCCTGAAATAATCAATTATAAATATGTATACAGACTTATACTAGAATATTGTGCAAATGATATGGAGATAATATTGGATTTCTCAAATTTGGATAATTGGGCAGATGATTGTATTCCCAAAGCACTAGCAGCGACAGAGAACGTTTCAAAAACAATTGTTCTTGTTGAAGGGTCAAGCGATAAAGATATTTTAGAATTTGCGATGTCACAGTTATATCCTCATCTTTCAGATTTATTTTATTTTATGGATTTCAGTGATGAATCTGGTGGAAAAAGAGATGGAGGAACATCATATGTAATAAAAAATCTTAAAACTTTTTATTTTTCAAAAATTAGAGCAAATTTTATTGCAATTTTTGATAATGATGCAGAGGGATATTCTAGTAAATGCTCATTATTAAATGAAATAAAAAACTGGCCGGCAAATTTTAGAATATTATTATATCCAGAAATTACAATGTTTCATAAATACCCAACTATTGCACCTAATGGGAAAATTGTGCCTGATGACATTAACAAGAAAGCTGCTTCTATTGAATTGTATTTGCCAGATTCCATTATAAAAACTGGTGGGAACTATTATCCAATTGAATGGGAATCGAGAAAACGAATACGAAATAAAAATAATGTTGAAGAAGCATTATATCAAGGAGTGATTTCTTATAAAGATGATATAAAGCATAAGTTTCATGAAATGCGTAATAAAATTGAGAGAGGTGATGAAGTTTTTAAAACAGAAGAATGGAAAAATATGAAAAAATTACTAGAAACAATAGTATTCGCTTTTAATAACGAACAATAAATAGCAACGTAAACTAATGCAAATATCATGGGCAGGGCTCTTCGGGGTTCTGCCCTTTTTCTTTTTCCAGACCAAAAGACCACCTGCTGGAAAAGAACAAGAAAAACCTGAAAGGATGTGGTGACTTATCATTATAGGAATCGATCATGGATATTATGCCATCAAAACTCCCCATGTGTGTTTCCCGACTGGACTGACCGGGTACGATTATGAGCCGTATACCATGCAGAATGTCCTGCAGTACAATGGGAAATTTTATGTGTGTGGAACTGGGCGGCAGACGCTGGTGAGAAGCAAGACTTCCAATGACAATTATTATCTTTTGACAATGGCAGCCATTGCACAGGAGATCCGCTACCGCCGGGGAGAGAGGAAAACAGATGTGGTTCTGGCAGCCGGCCTCCCACTGGCAAGTTTTGGCAGGGAGAAAAAAGGTTTCCGGGAATATCTGTTTCGGAAAGAGCAGCCTCTGCGTTTCCGGTACGAGGATGAGAGCTATGAGATCCGGATTCAGGATGTAAAACTGTTCCCACAGGGATACTCTGCCCTGGCTCTTCACCCGGAATGTGTTCGGGACGAGCCTTCTGTTCTTCTCGCAGACATCGGTGGCTGGACCGTAGACCTGATGCGGCTGGACAACAGTGTTCCAAACGCCGCTACCTGCCGCAGCCTGGAGCTTGGTGTGATCCGGTGCGTGGATGAGATCACCGAGCAGGTACGCAGAAATACCGGACTGTCTGTAACGGACATTCAGATCGAACGTGTTCTGAACGGCCAGAGCTGCAGCATGGACCTGTCCGCAAAAGAAATTATTGTCCGGCAGGGAAGGCTCTACACGGAGAAAATACTGTCTGCAATTATGGAATCCGGGTTCGATCTGAAAGCAATTCCGTCCGTGATCATGGGCGGCGGAGCCAGCATTCTGAAACGGCACGTGACACCGCAGGACGGGTTGTGTCGGCAGATTTACCTGACGGACGTACACGCCAACGCTTCCGGCTATGAGCGGATTGTGGGGCAGATGTGCGCGAAGTAAAGAGGCCCGTTTTCTCGTTTCGCCTGAACCTTGATAACCCGGATCACCAAAAGGCATGGAAGATTCTGCAAAGTGTTCCGGATGGGCAGAAGAGCAGCTATCTGGTTCAGGTGATCTTAAAAGATCAGGAAAACAACCAGCTGGAGGAAAGCATCCGGCAGGCAATCCGGGAAGAACTGGCAGGTGTTTCCATTTCAGGCTCCGGGGAAAGTGTTTCAAATAAGGAAGAAATCCCATCCCAGATGCTGGATTTTCTCTCCGGATTAGAGAATGCATTCTGAAAAAGTCAAGTCTTTTCCGGTGATAAAATAGCCAAAATTCAAGCAGTCAAATTAGTATAAATCACGGTTTTTGAAAGGGGTGATGCCTATTGAATGTTATTAGATCTGCATCCTTTGGGGGCTTTTGAAAGCCTCATATTCGTTGGGTATTGTGAATAGCTTTCTGTCATGTTTTAGGGTATGTTGTGTGTAGAAAAAAAGAAAGGAGAACAAACGCAGTGGAGATGAAAAACATATGCGGAAAGATTCCGGTAGAGCTGCATGAGAGGCTAAAGCTGGAGGTCGAAGAGTTAGGAATCAGCATACCAAAATACCTTGAAATGGTAATCGAAGAACACATGACAAGAAAAGGAGAAAAGACGAACATGGCAGAGTTAAGAACCGTAGCAGTACAGGTAACCGAGGATTTATTTTCCAGACTGAAAGCAGTTCTCGCCAAAAACGGCATGAAACAGAAAGACTTCCTGATTGGACTGATCGAAGAGGCACTCGAAAAAGAGGAAGCCAAATGGAAATCGGAAACAGAAGAAACGGAAGAGCCGGAAGAAGAACCAGCAGAAACGGAAATGGAAGAAGCTGGGGCAGAGGAAACGGAACCTGCGGAGCCAGAGCCGGATGAAGAGCCAACAAAGCCTGAGCTGGAAGAAGCTGGAACAGAGGAAAATCTGACAGAATCGGAAGCAGAAGAGCCGGAGCCAACAGAGCCGGAACCGGAAGAATCGGAAGCCGAGGAAGAGCCGACAGAACCGAAAACAGAAGATCCAGAGAAAACAGAGCCAGCAGAAGTAGACGAAGAAGAATCAGCCGAAACAGAACTGGAAACGGAAGAGCCGGAAGCAACAGATCCAGAGGAAGCAGAAGAATAGACATCAAAAAACAGAAAACAAGAGATTGAGACGGTGCAGAGAAATCTGCACTGTTTTTTTCGCAGCGAAGGGAGGCTGATAGTCGGAACAATTCGATTTTTTGACCTTTTCAGCGGAATCGGAGGATTCCGAGAAGGACTGCACAGAGCAGGGGGCTTCACCTGTGTCGGACACTGTGAAGCAGACGCGTATGCAGACCACAACTACCGGGTGCTGTTTGATACGGAAGGAGAGTGGTTCTGTAATGACGCAAGAAATATTGAAACAAAACGAATGCCGGACTTTGATCTTTTATGCGCGGGATTTCCTTGCCAGGCATTCTCTATCGCTGGACGAAGGGAAGGATTTGCCGATGCAAGAGGAACCCTTTTCTTTGAAGTTGCCAGACTGGTTGCAGACAAACGACCTGCGTATTTTCTCCTTGAAAACGTACCCGGTCTGCTTTCGCATGACAAAGGGCGGACGTTTCACACCATCCTCAGTACGCTATCTGAACTGGGGTATCATGTCGAATGGAAAGTGCTTAACAGCAAGGATTTCGGAGTCCCCCAGTCAAGGAAGCGGGTGTATATTGTCGGATATCTTGATGGAAGATGTGCCGGAAAAATATTACCTTTCCCAAAAGCAAATGGAACAGCTCTTATACAAGTCCATGCTGGCAAACAGGGAGAAAGAGTCTACGCAGAAGAAGGACTGAGCTGCACGCTGACCAGCGGGGCTGGTGGTATGGGCGGCAAGACCGGATTATACGAAGTCGGTATCCCAATCAAGGAAAACACCCGAAAAGGATACAAGATGGCTTATGAGGGTGATAGCATCGACCTCGGCTATCCGGGTATCAACAGCCGCAGGGGAAGAGTCGGGCATGAAATCGCCCATACCCTCACGACCGGAAACCAGCAGGGAACACTGCATTTTGTAGATATCTCCCCTCCGCCGCTGGTGACAGACGTTGCAAGATGTCTGAATACCAGACAGGATTCCAGCATCCATAACCACAGAGGCGAAAGTTCCGGGGTGCTGGTGGAAGAAACGCCAAGGGCAGTGCTGACACCAGCCAGGGAAAAAGTCCGCCAGAATGGAAGAAGAATGAAAGAACCGGAAGAGCCAATGTTCACCATTACGGCAACTGACCGTCATGGAGTGATTTACCACGGCAGAATCCGCAGGCTGACGCCAAGGGAGTGTCTACGGCTGCAGGGATACTGGGATGGTCAGATTTCCAAGATGGAAAAAGAAACATCGGATAACCAGCTTTACAAGCAGGCCGGGAACGGTGTCACCGTCAATGTCATCGAAGCAATAGGCAGAAACCTGAAAGCCGTGGATGAAGAGATCCGAAACAGCTCACCTGTTCCAGAAGCGAAGGGTGGGTGAAGCAGATCGACTTAAAAAACCAGTATTTCGGTACAGAGATTGAGATGACAGGCATCAGCCGTTACAAGGCGGCTGCCGCTGTTGGAAGAATGTTCGGAACAGAGCCATATTCCATCCGCTCTTACAGCTCATGGTGTGTGAAAGACCCGGATGGAAAGGTCTGGAAGTTTTCCTATGATTCCAGTATCCGTTGTCAGTACAAATCTCACGGAAGATGTCTGAATGCTGACAGCGACTATGCCACGGAAATGGTATCCCCGAAATTGGAATATTCGGAAATGGGGAAACTCCAGGAAGTGGTGCGGTGTGTCAAAAACGCAGGTGCTTTTGTCAATTCATCCTGTGGCATGCATGTCCATGTGGACGCATCCAATCATACACCAAGGAGTCTGAAAAATGCACTGACGATCATGTACTGCAAAGAGGATATTCTGTTCAAAGCCTTAAATGTACAGACCAGAAGGGAAGATGAGTATTGCCAGAAAGTCCGTCCTATGGTATTGGAGAAGATCCGCCGGATGCCAAACAGCACCATCACGATGGAAAAATTCAAAAGGGCATGGTATGAGGGAAATGACGGAAGCTCCGAGCATTACAACTGGACAAGGTATTATGCATTAAACCTACACGCTGTTTTTTCCAAGGGAACACTGGAATGGCGTTGTTTTGAAAGCACCCTCCATGCAGGAAAAGTCCGGTCAAACATTACGCTGGCACTGGCCATATCCGCACAGGCGATCAACCAATCCTGTACCCATGCCAAAAAGACGGAGATCGGGGATAACCCGGCATTTACATTCCGTACCTTTCTACTTCGTCTCGGATTGATCGGGGACGAGTATAAAAATGTGCGGAAGCATCTGCTTGCCAATCTGGACGGGGATAAGGCATGGCGGTATGACAAAAGCACCTATGCCTGTCTGCAGAATCCAAGACGGACAGAAGATGCAAGATAACAGAATAACGAGAACAGACCGGCCGGGTGGAAACATCCGGCTGTTCTTATGAAAAATGAAGAAAAAGAAGAAAGAGGTAGAAAACATGAAGAATAAATATCGATTCAGGCGAATCCTTTCCGGGGTGATGGCCGCAGTTACCATCTTATCTACAGTCATTTCACCACTGACCGTTTATGCTTCAGAAGAGCCAAAAGCGGCAGAACCGCCAGCTTATGAATCTGTAAAGGATCTGCTGGATGAAGAGGAAGTGGTAAAAGCCACCGATCTGGAGCTGGAAGCCGGACAGGAGTTTGATGCTTCCAGTGACCGCACCAATCTGGAAATCAAGGATGAAAGCAAGGTCAAGGTGACATTCCAGAAAGCAGAGAATGACGCCGGGGAGAGCTTCAGCACCAGCCATGCAGACACTTACCATGCCGTTTATTATGTGGAGCCAGTCAACCAGAACCATCCGGTTTACCAGATTGGAAGAAACCTGATCGTAAAAGAGCCTGTGACAGCGGCTCAGAGTGAACCGCAGACAGAACAGGCAGTCACAGAAGAGGATACCGGTTCTGATGATGAGGAAGCTGCCTCGCAGGAAGAAACTGAGACTGAGCCTGTAGAGACAGAAATCGTTGAACCGGAGACAGCTGAATCTGAAACAGAGGAAGCGGAGACAGAAGAACCGGAAGAAACCGAATCCGAATTTCAGGGTGGACTTTCTGAATCTGAGTTTGATGCCGCATTAGAGGAAGCCGAAACAGAAAATACAACCGATAAAGAATCCGGGCTGACACTCAGCGATGTTCTGGAGCAGGCAGGGGAACAGGATATTGACCTTATGGCAATGGAAGATGGGGAAACCGTTTCTTTCACCGCAGTCAATACCAGTACAAGAGCAACACAGGATGTAGATGTGACAAGAGGGACTGCATACTATTATGCAGACTACGGTCTGGGTTCTTATGTAACCTATAAATATACCGTAAAATTTGGAAACGTGTCTGCAACTGCCTACTGTGTCCAGCCGTCAAAAGCAGGACCTGGGGATGGTGTTTATAAGATCACCAAACTGGGTGACAGCAAAGCACTGGCAAAAGTATGCTACTACGGCACAAAAGCATCCGGCGAAAATGGATTTTTCTCAGAGAAACATCCTGATTTTTCCGCTGGAAAACAGTTTATCATTGTCCATCTGGCTGCGTCTTATGCCAATAACAGTAGTGACGCTTTTTCCGGTACGAATGCAACCGGACAGGCTCTGGCAATGGAACTCTACAATTATTGCATGAGCCAGCCGGAGATACCGGAAGTGGACATGAGTTTCTCCAATGCAGATGTTACCGCATATATCAGCGGCAACAGCCAGAGAACAGAAGAGATCACCTTTAAGGCATCCGAACTGCAGACCATCACCATGAAACTGCCTTCCGGTGTCAAACTGCATAATGTGACAACGGGAAAAACAAGCAGTGCAGGTGCATCCGTGGAGATCTGCGGCGGTACCAAATTCTACTTATCTGCACCGCTGACACAGGCAGTGGATGTCAAAGGGGAATGGTCTGTTACCATGAAGGGAAGCATCATCAAAGACTATTCCGCTTACAAGATCACAACCGGAAGCGAGACACAGGACCTTGCCCTGGTATTTGGCGAGGGCGTGACCGATGAGAAGTATGTAGATTTTAAAGTGTCATGGGTAAAACAGGCAACTCTGGAGATCGTAAAGAAGGACCGCAAGAGCAACAAAGCCATCGCAGGTGCAGTTTATGGCGTTTACAGTGACAAGGATGGAAAGAACCTGATCACAAAGATGCCGGCCACAGATGCCAACGGAGCTTCCAGCGTTACGATCACCAAAACACAGGATACCGTATACCTGAAAGAGATCTCCGTACCAAACGGATATCTGCTGGATACCAAAGCCTACGATGTGAAACTGGTCATCGGAGATACTGTAAAACAAACCGTTACCGATGCAGAGCAGATGGCAAGCCTGACTGTTTATAAATTAGGAGAAGTCCTGACCGGAGCAAAGGTAACTGATGATGGTGTTTCCTTTGTTTATACCGAGCAGAAACAGAAGAGTGCGGTTTACAATGTTTATGCCGCAGCGGATATTGTATCCGCAGACGGAACCGTCATTTATAAAAAAGACGCACTGGTCAAAGCCGGACTTACTACCGGGGATGACGGAAGTGTCACACTGGATAATCTATATCTGGGAAAATATGTGGTAAAAGAAATGCAGGCACCACAAAATCTGGTATGCACAGGCGAAAGCCAGGAAATCACCCTTTCCTATGCCGGAAGCAATGTGGAGAAGGTCATGGGAAGCGTGACATTCAAAAATGACCGCCAAAAAGCAAGCGTAAGCGTATACAAACAGGATAAGGAAACCAGGAAATACCTTCCGGGCGGCACTTATGGCCTGTATGCCGGAAACGACATCAAAGCAGCGGACGGAACCGTTGTGGTCAAAAAAGATACCCTCATTGAGAAGGTAGTGACCGGAACAGACGGAAAAGCCGTATATCAGGCAGACCTGCCGATCGCTAACAGCTACTACATGAAAGAGGTTTCTGCACCGGCCGGATATACCAGAAACAGTGAGGATGTGTACTCTTTTACGTTCCAGTACACCACAGACAAAGAGGCAACCGTTTCTTTCAGCCACACGTTCCAGAACGAGCGTGTCAATGCGAAGATCAAACTGGTAAAAGAGGATTCCGAAACCGGAAAGACCGCACAGGGAGATGCAACCCTTGAGGGTGCGGTTTACGGACTGTATGCCCGTGAGGATATCGTTCATCCGGATGGACAGACAGGTGTCCTTTACCCGGCAGGAACGCAGATTGCAACCCTGACTACGGATGCCGAGGGAAATGCAGAAATCGCAGATCTCTATCTCGGAAAGTATTACGTGAAAGAATTGACGCCGCCTGTTGGATATCTGGCAGACCCGGAAGAACATGATCTGGAGTGTAATGACGAGGGAGATCTGGTTCAGACGGTAGAACGTACCGCAACTTCTCTGGAAGATGTGATCAAACAGCCGTTCCAGGTCATTAAAGCAGCCAACAATGGTAAGACCGATGCCGATCTGTTAAAAGGTGTGGGATTCAGTGCATATCTGGAGAGCAGCCTGAAGAAAAATAAGGACGGTTCCTATGACTTTGCATCTGCAACTCCGATTGTACTGACCGCAGACGGACAGACAGAAATGTTCACGGATGAGCGTGGATATGCATGCTCCATTCCGCTTGCATACGGAACCTACATTGTAAGGGAGACCACCACACCGCACAACTTCAAACCAGTCGATGACTTTAAGGTTGTGATCTCGGAAAACAATCCGGATCAGCCGCAGGTATGGCGTGTGCTTCTGGACGAAGAGTTTGAAGCAAAATTAAAGATCGTCAAAAAAGATGACGAGACAAAGAAATCTGTCCTGGTTCCGAATACTGAGTTTAAAGTATACGATCTGGATAACAAGAAATATGTGGAACAGGTGACCACGTACCCATCTACTATGGTACATAAATCTTATTTTACGGATGAGAATGGATACCTGATCCTGCCACAGAATCTGGCTTGTGGAAATTACCGCATCGAAGAAGTGACTGCACCGGATGGATACACCCACAGTGCCAATACCGTGGAAATCAAGGTAGACAGCGATACTGCATACCAGGAAGATCCGGTCAGCGGTGACCTGATCATCGAGGTGGAATTCGAGAACCACCCGGCAAAAGGCAGACTGACCATCCACAAGGAAGGAGAAGTAGTCAAAGGTTTTGACAAGGATTTCACCTATGAGGAAGCCAGCCTTGCAGGAGCCGTGTTTGAGGTTTATGCCGCAGAAGATATCTATACCGCAGACCATCAGAAAGATGAGAACGGCAACCGTTATCTGGAATATGCCAAAGACACACTGGTGGCAACGGTGACAACCGATGAAACCGGAAGTGCCGTAGTAGAGAACCTTCCGCTCGGCAAATACCGTGTAGAAGAGAAAAAAACGCCGGAGGGCTACACCTGGAATGCCAAAGGCGAAGAAGTAACTTTTACCTATGCCGGACAGGATACCCCAGTCGTAGACGAAGAAGTGACTTTTACCAATGAACGCCAGAAAGTAAGCATCACCGTGGAAAAACAGGATGCAGAAACAGGAAGCACGGTAGCTGGAGCTACATTCGGTCTTTACAATAAGAACGAGATCAAATCCGGTGACAAGATTATTGTGAAAGCAGATACCTTATTACAGGAGATCACAAGCGATGAAAAAGGACAGGCACACTTCACCCTGGACCTGCCGCTTGGAACTTATTATGTGAAAGAAATTTCTGCACCGGATGGTTTTGTATCTTCTGACGAGATACTGGAATTTGATGCCACCTATCAGGGGCAGGACATTCCGACCATCAAGCTGAAATCTGTGAAGAAGAACCAGCCGACCACCATCGAGGTGACAAAATCCGACCTGACCACAGGCGTAGAGCTGAACGGAGCATCCCTTTCTGTTCTGGACAAGGATGGAAATGTGATCGACAGCTGGACTTCCGTAAAGGATGAGCCTCATGTGATCAAATACCTGACCGTTGGAAAAACTTATACCCTCCGTGAATCTCTTGCACCGCTTGGTTATTTAAAGACCACGGATGTGGAATTCACCGTTCAGGATACCGCAAAAGTACAGAAAGTGGAAATGAAAGACGATGTGCCGAAAGCCCTGCTGATCGTAAACAAGAAGGGTGAATTCCTTGATAAGATCACCCTGCTGGACAATGTCAAAGGCGTTGTAGAGCATCTGTTTGAGTACATCACAGGAAGCCTGTCAGACGTTACCTTTGAGATTTACGCTGCAGAGGATATCAAAGCAGCCGATGGTGTAAGCCCGGATTATTATGCTAAGGACGAGCTGGTGGCAACCGTGACTACTGATGCAAACGGTGTTGCAGAAGTATCTGACCTTCCGGTTGGAAAATACTATGTCAAAGAGGTGGGCACAGCATATGGTTATGTGCTGGATGAAGAACCACGATATGTAGATCTTTCCTACCGTGACCAGGATACCCCGGTTGTCGTATACGATGAGGACTGGCAGAACAACCGTCAGAAAGTAAAAGTGAACGTCCTGAAGAAAGAAAAGGATACCGACCGTGTATTAAAAGGCGGCATCTTTGGACTGTACACCAGAAACGACATCCTGTCCGCATCTGGAAAGGTGCTGATGGAAGCAGATACCCTGATCGAGTTAAAAACAACAGATGCAGATGGAAAGATTTCCTTTATTGCAGACCTGCCGATCGACGGAACCTATTATGTGAAGGAGCTGTATGCACCGGATGGATTTGTCACCACCGGAGAAGAGCAGGAATTTGTTTTTGAGTACCAGGGGGATAAAGAAGCAGAAGCATCCTATGAATTTGTATTTGAAGATGAGCCGACAACCGTGGAGCTTTCCAAAACCGATCTGACCACGGGCGAGGAACTGCCGGGAGCCAGATTACAGCTGACGGATGAAAACGGGGCTGTTGTTGAGGAATGGACATCCACCAAGGAGCCGCACATCATCAAAGAACTGGTTGTAGGAAAATCTTACACCCTGACAGAAAACAAGCCGGCCGATGGATATGCCACTGCGGAAAGCATCACATTCACCGTAGAGAATACTGCGGAGATCCAGAAACAGGTAATGGAAGATGACGTGACCAAAGTGAAGATCAGCAAAACGGATATTACCGGAGATAATGAGATCGAAGGAGCCAAACTGACCATCACAGATGAAAATGGCAACATCGTAGAAACCTGGACTTCCGGTAAAGAGCCGCATTATATCGAAAAACTTCCGATTGGTAAATACACCCTGAAAGAAGAGCAGGCTCCAAACGGTTATGTCGTTGCAGAGGAGATCACCTTCGAGGTGGCAGATACCGCAGAGATCCAGAAGGTAGCCATGAAAGATGACACCGCAAAGGGACGCCTGATCATTGAGAAAACAGATAAGGATGCCGGAGCAGCACTGAAAGATGCAGAATTTGAACTGAGGGATGCGGATGGCAAAGTGGTAGAAACCCTGACCACTGATGAAAACGGCCATGCAACCAGCGGACTGCTTGCAATCGGAACTTATAAGGACGGCAAATTTGATAAGGCAGCCACCTATTATCTGGTTGAGACCAAAGCACCGGAGGGCTATCAGCTGGATGAGACCAAACATGAGGTGACATTTACCTATGTAGATGACAAAACTCCAGTGATCGAAGTCATCCAGAAAGTGACGAACGAGAAGCTGCCGGAGGATACCCCGTTTGTAAGCAACCCGAAAACAGGCGATGACACCAACCTCTGGATTCCGGCCCTGTGCCTGATTCTTTCCGCAGGCGGTCTGATCGGCATGGGTGTGGCATCCAGAAGAAAGAAGAAAAAAGGGGGCAGATAGGCTGAAACAATTATATTTTGCGTATGGAAGCAACATGGATCTGGACCAGATGGCATATCGGTGCCCAAAGGCGGAGGTGGTAGAAATCGTCCGCCTGGAGGGGTATCGGCTGACCTTTGCAGCCGCAGGAAGCGGCCTTGCCACCATCTTCCCGGAAGAGGGAAGCCATGTGGACGGCGTCCTCTGGTCACTGACCGGGGACTGTGAAAAGAGCCTGGATCTTTATGAAGGCTATCCTGATTTTTACGACAAGCAGGAGATCACTGTCAAGAACAAAGATGGAAGAGAGATCAAAGCCATTGTCTATATCATGACAAAAGATTACATGCAGAACTTTAATCCGCCCGGACGGTCGTACCTGACTGGGATCTTAAAGGGCTGCAGACAGAACCAAATCCCGACAGAGCCGATCCTGAAAGCAGCAAGGAAACCGCCTGTGCCGGGAAAGACGCAGAAGAGTCAGCCAAAGAAGCAGAGAAAAGCCGGACAGGAACGATGAAGAAAAAACCAAAGACAGGAATCTTACAGAGGTTTTTCAAGATCATCTGCCTTGCAGTGACGCTGACAAGTGCCGGGTTTCTGATTTACCACATGGTATATCTTCCAATGGAGAACAAAAAGCTGATGGCAGAGCTGAAAGGGAATTTCCCGGAGCCGGAAGCTCCGGGAGCCTCAGGCTCTGAAAAGAAAGACCAACCAGCTGGAAGAAAATGCCCGGTGGCTGCGGTAGACCTTGTTTCTCTTCGGGAACAATACCCGGATGTGCAGGGATGGCTGACAATACCGGATACCGGGATTGATTACCCGGTGCTTCAGTCCGAACAGGAGAATGGGGAGTTTTACCTGAAACGGAATTACAAAAAGGAATATGACATCAACGGAAGCCTGTTTTTACAGGCAGACTGTAAAGTGTCTGAAAGTCGGAACCTTATCATTTACGGTCACAACATGAACAGTGGGGCAATGTTCGGAAATCTGGACTTATATGCAGATGAAACGTACTATCAGGAGCATCCCTTTGCTTATCTTCAGACAGAGGATAGCATTCAGGAATACCGAATTGTCACGGTGCTGAAAGCAGACAGGAATTTGTTCCCATTCCAGCAGAAACTCGCAGATGCGGAGGCAGTGCAGGAATATTTAAAAGCAGCTAAGCAGAGGGAAGTGTTCGAAACCGGGGATGATTACCTGAAGTGTATATACGATAAGGTTTTGACGCTCGTCACGTGTTCATATGAATGGAGCGGTGCCAGGAACATCGTCCTGGCGGTGCCGGTTTCCGGGGCAGTGTGGAGTCAGAAGTGTTCGTAAGTACCCGAAAAGTGCAGAAAATGAGACAAATAATGACCGCACGGGCAGGGATGTGTTCAAAACAGGGGGATTATGAAGGGTGTGCATTGGTAGTATTTAGGTTGAAAAAAGTGTCTGAAAGTACCAGAAAAGTGCAGAATGTGAGACAACTTATAACCCAGATCCGGCAGAAAGTGTTCCAGAAAGGAGCGTTTCCTGCCGTTATTATTTACTTGGAAAGGATGGTAACGATTATGAAACGATTTTATACAGCAGAATCCGTAACAGAAGGACATCCGGATAAGCTCTGCGACCTGATCGCAGACAGCATTCTGGACGCGTGTCTGAAAGAGGACGAAAATTCCAGAGTGGCCTGCGAGGTGCTGGCGACCAAAAGGAACATCATTGTAGCAGGAGAGATCACCAGCCGATTTGAGCCACAGGTGTTTGAAATCATCAAAAAGGTGCTGGAGAGTGCAGGCTATGAAGCAGAGGAAATCCACATGGATGCCCTCATCCACAAACAGAGTCCGGATATCGCCGGGGCAGTGGAGAGATCCAGAGAACGAAGGGCAGGGACTGTTTTTGTTCAGAGCGGACTTGCCAGCGGTACCGGGGATCAGGGCATCATGATTGGCTACGCCTGCGATGAGACACCGCAGCTTATGCCGATGCCAGTGGTTCTGGCGAACCGCATTGTAAGGGAACTGTCTGCAAGCCGTAGAAGCGGATATATCACGGGAATCTTGCCAGATGGAAAGGCGCAGGTGACCGTGGAGTATGAAGATGACAGACCTGCCCGGCTGGATACCGTCATTGTGTCCTGCCAGCATGAAAAGGAAAAATCCCTTCGGAAGCTGGAGCATGAGATCCGGGAGAAAGTGTTACGCCCGGCACTCCGTATGCTGCCACCGGATGAGGATACCAAGATCCTGATTAACCCATCGGGCAGATTTGTGTGCGGAGGTCTGGATGCAGACACCGGACTGACCGGAAGGAAACTAATGGTGGATACCTACGGCAGCCTGGTACCGCATGGCGGCGGTGCATTCTCCGGGAAGGATTGTTCCAAAGTTGACCGTTCCGGGGCATACATGGCCCGTTACATCGCCAAAAACATGGTAGCTGCCGGACTTGCCAGCCGATGCCAGGTGTCCCTTGCCTATGCCATTGGGGTTGCCCAGCCAGTCATGGTGCAGGTGGATACCTTTGGAACGGGAAAGATCTGTGCGGATGACTGCCTCGCCGCAGCGATCCCTCTGGTGTTCGGGCTTACCCCAAGCCAGATCTGTGACACCCTGCACCTGAAGCGGCCAATCTACCGACAGAGTGCGGTGTTCGGGCATTTTGGAAGAAAGGAATTCCCGTGGGAGAAAACGGATAAGGCAGAGCAGCTCCGGGATACCGTGATGTAATGCCGTGGATTCCGGAAGAAGAAATCAAACGTGCAAGGGAGATCACCGCCATTGAATACCTGAAGAAATATCAGCCAAACCGTCTGAAAAAATCTTCAGCCAGAAATGAATGGGAGCTGACAGACCACGACAGCTTTAAGATTAACGAGCAGACCAGCCAGTGGCACTGGAAATCCAGAGATATCGGGGGCACCAGTGCTTTAAATTTCCTGATTCATGTAGACGGGTGTTCTTTTCTGGAGGCAGTGCAAATGCTGAAAGATGAGTATCCCACCTATATCCCTCCTCCAGTGGAAGCAAAGCCAAAGAAGCCATTTGTCCTGCCTACGGCCAGCCCAGACTGCCGCAGGGTGTTCCGCTATCTGAAAGAGCGGGGCATCAGTGGCGAGGTCTTACAGCGGTGTGTTCATTTGGGAATCTTATATGAGAGTCTGCCCTACCACAATGCCGTGTTCATAGGACGGGATGAAAACCAGGTGGCAAGATATGCTTTCCTGCGTGGGATTTACGATGCCAGCGGAAAGTCTTTTAAGATGGAACAGGCCGGAAGTGAAAAGGCATACGCTTTTTGTGTTCCGGCGAAATCGGGATGCAGACGGGTTGCTGTTTATGAAGCCTGTGTGGATGTGCTTGCCCACATGACATTGGAACAGAGACAAGGAAGCCGGGATAAGTACCGTCTGGAGCTTGGCGGGATCAGCGCACCAAAAGAAGGGCAGAGCCAGCGGAGCATGAAAAAGCCGCAGGCATTGGAACATTTTCTGTCCCAGCACCCGGAGATCACCGAGATCGAAGTGTGTACCGACAATGACTTTGCCGGACGGTGGGCGTGTGAACATATCCGAAAAGCCTACGAGGGAAGCTATCGGATTATCGAGAACCTGCCGGAAATCGAAGGGGCAGACTGGGCAGACATGGCAAAAATGGCTGCCCGTACACCGGAGAAACGGCAGAATAGGGAAGCGAGGTGATGCTTTGAAAGATAAAATAGAAGTGGGAATGCTGTCACCTCTGATGGCAGAGTTTATTCCGGACTATTCAGACATTGTGGATCTGGATGATGCGGAGCCATTGGAAGGACCTGACCTGGTGCAGTATCAGACATCCATCGCAGAAAAGGTTGACGAGATCAATCGGCTCGGTATGCCTGACAACCAGCCATGCAACCTGATCGATTATTTTGACCAAAACAAGGACATTAAGGAAAAAGTGGAACGCATTACAATGGCGGTAAAGGAACAGGAGGGCGTTTTATATGGCTGTGCAAACCTGACACTCCGGGAGAATCTGACACCAGAGGAATACCGTGTGGTGGGGCAGTATCTGAGAGGGCAGTACAGCGATGGCTGGGGAGAAAGTCTGGAACAGCGGGAGATCAAGGTAGACGGTGGTGAATTATACTTACATTTCTATGTTGGTGCCGGCTCGGATTTCCAGATACAGGTGAAAGCACCGGAAAACGGTGTGCAGGAAAAGCAGCCGGAACAAAAGCCGTCCCGTCCAGAACTTAAGCTCTTAGGGCATGACGGAAATATTTTCTCAATCCTTGGGGATGCTGCAAGACTGCTTAGACGTGCTGGGATGTCCGAACAGGCCAACGAAATGGCGGATCGTGTCCACAAGAGCAGCAATTACTATGAAGCGCTGGGAATCATCAGCGAATACGTGGAAACCGAGCTGTCGGACCACCGTGAACAGCCCAGAACGCCAAGAAAAGAAACACTGAAAAAAGAGGATACCTGCCGATGAGCAGTTCCATAAAGAAAAGCACTTCCAGAGAAATCTGGAAAATAAGCGACCGAAAGGATGATGCCTATGGGAAATACCCTGAAACTTGAAGATCTTTTAAAACCGGACTGTGTGCCGGATGAGTCTGCCGGAGGGGAGAACTGGCGTATCCTGCATGGAGATACCTTAAAACTGGTCAAAGGATTCCAGCCGGGGATCTTTGATGCAGTTATAACCGATCCGCCCTATGCGTCCGGGGGAACCAAGCAGAACGAACGCAACCGAACTACCAACCAGAAGTACAGCAGCATGAAAGCAGAAAATGCCCTGCCGGATTTTGATGGGGATAATAAAGACCAGCGTTCCTGGACCCACTGGATGGCAGAATGGCTGTACGATGTGCGGAAAGCCTGCAAGAGAGGGGCTCCGATCTGCCTCTTTATTGACTGGAGACAGTACCCGTCCATCACCGATGCCCTCCAGTGGGCAGGGTGGATCTGGAGAGGGACTGCCGTCTGGGACAAGGGGAACTCCCGTCCGCAGAAAGGCAGATTCCGCCAGCAGGCAGAATATATTGTATGGGGAAGCAACGGACCGATGCCGATCAACCGCCCGGTGTCCTGCCTTCCGGGTGTGTTCCGTTATGGGAATCCCCAGAACCGCATCCATGTGACAGAAAAGCCGCTCCAGCTGATGAAGGATGTCATCCAGATCTGTGAGCCGGGCGGCCTGATCTTAGACCCGTTTGCCGGAGCTGGTACTACCATCCTTGCGGCGGCAGAGTCGGGGTTTCAGGCAGTCGGCATTGAAGTGACCGATGCGTATTATAAGCTGGGAAGCGACCGTGTCCGCATTGCACTGGAAGCTGGGGAAGAAGCGGAAAACAAAGAACCACAGTAGCCGGATGTCTGGCAGACATCTGAAAAAGAGAAGAAAAGAATCCAGATGTCCACAAGACATCCACAGAGCGGAATGCTTTGTGGGTGTTTCTTTTTGGAAAAACGCCGGGCAGAGGAAACCTGTCCGGCCAGGAAAGGAGATGGTCGTATTGGAACAGGCACTTGCTTATGTCTGCTGTTCTGCAGAAGAAGGAAAGACCAAAGTACAGCGGTACTGCCGGAAGATCTACGAACTGGGATATGTGCCGATCTGCCCGCAGTACAGCTTTTCCCCATTCCTTGATGACGGGGATGCAGAGGATATGCAGGCCATGCGGAGAATGTCCCACCAGATATTAAGGCGGTGCAGGATGGTGGTTGTCTGCGGAAAAGAGACCACCGGGACGATGAACACGGAGATCAGCATGGCTGACAGACTCCATATCATCTGTACCACACTGGATGGGTTGAGCAAAATCAAGGAAAATGAATGATTCAGAAAAACGACTGGTTCAGAGGGGACGAAACCGGATGCGACTGGTTTTGCAAGCATAGCGTTTGGATATCCAAACGCACTTTGGGGAGAACCCCAATCCCCCATACCGAGCCGTAAACAGACGAAAGGAGAACGAAAAAATGTTGGGATTTATACTTGGCACAATGACCGGAGGAGTAATGGGCGTTTTTGCAATGTGTCTTTTCATAGCTGGAAAACGTGAGGATGAGGCACTGGAGCGGTGCCGGATGAAACCAAAGGAGATCATTGACCACGGCGTGTGCATCTGTTTTGTAAACAGCCAGGGAGAGGAACTGTTCCGTCTGGCAGACGGGGAAAGCCTTGTGCAGAATGCCCCAAATGGAGAGCGGAACGTATCCACCTGCCACTATCTGGATGCCGATTCTGCTATGATTGATGGGAAAAAATGGAACCTCCTGGAATTCGCAAAAGAGATGGAAAAGAGAGGGATCATGTTCGCCCCGATGGAGCTGTGCCAGGTATCGGAAAGGGGGTGAGGCCCATATGAAGAAAAAGATCATTGCTGCAGCGGTAGCCATCGGCGTTCTGGCAGGTTTCCTGATCTGGAAAAATCGTGAAATGTAATGACGCAACCAATAACCCGTTGGAAAGCAGGTGAAGAGATGAGAAAAAGGAACCATGTGATACCAGTCCGCCTCAATGCAAAAGAGCTGCGTTTTCTGGAAGAGCAGGTAGAAAAAAGCGGCCTGTCCCGTGAGGAATACATCCGTTCCATTGTCATGGGTGGCGAAGTCCGGGCAAGACCCTGTGAGCATCATACGGAGCTTTTGCGGAAAATATCCGGTCTGTGCAACAACGCCAATCAGCTTGCCCATGTAGCCAACGGCTGTGGGATGGCCGGGGAAGAGAGTATCCGGGAAATGCTCCGCATGACGAAAGAGACATGGAGGCTGGTCAAAGAGGAATGGTAGCCGATGGCATACACCAGTATCATCCCGGTCAGCCGTCTGGACAATTCCATCACGTACATCCGAAACAAGGATAAGACCACCAAGAAAGGGCAGAGTGCCGGCTCTCTGGAAGAAGCCATCGATTACGCCATGAATCGGGACAAGACGGAGCGTTCCGTTTTTGAGGATGCCATCGGCTGCGTCTGTGAGACTGCCTATCAAGATATGGTAGCTACGAAGAAACGATACCACAAGATGGACGGAGTACAGGGGTACCATCTGGTGCAGAGCTTTGTCAAAGGGGAAGTCACCCCGGAGCTTGCTCACCAGATCGGCATGGAAATGGCAGAAAGGCTCCTTCAGGGAAAATACGAAGCAGTCATCACCACCCATCTGAATACGGAGCATTACCACAACCACATCGTGTTTAATTCCGTGAGCATGGAAGATGGGAAAAAGTACCACAGCAACAGCAGGAGTTACTATGAGGATGTGCGGAAAGCTTCGGATGCCTTATGCCTGAAATACGGCTTATCTGTCATCGAACCGAAAAACGGCAAAGGGAAATCCTATGCACAGTGGATGGCAGAACAGGACGGAAAGCCGACCTGGAGAACCTCGATCCGTCTGGACATCCGGGATGCTGTGGCAGAGAGCTTCACATGGAAACAGTTTCTGGAACAGATGAAGCAGAGGGGATACCAGTGGAAGCTGAACCGGAAGTACATTGCATTAAAAGCACCGGGGATGGAACGGTATATCCGTCTGCGGAGCCTTGGGAAGCATTACTCGGAAGAGAGCATCCGGCAGTGGATCTTGCAGCCCAAGAGCAGGATACCTGCTGGAAAAGAAGGAGATTCCAGATTCCCGAAAAAGAAGTTAAAAGGGATACAGGCCCTGTACTATTCCTATCTGTACCAGATGGGTGCACTAAAGCAGAAGCCGAAAAGGATTTCCCCGGTGCTCCGGGCAGACATCCGAAAACTGGATGCCAGGATCGAGCAGATGGAATTTCTACAGAAGCATCAGATTACTAGCCGTGAAGAGCTACTCGCCTACCGCACATCGTTGGAAGAGAGGGTACAGGCACTCACGAAAGAGCGGAAGCGGCTCTACCGGAGCGAACCGGACAGTGTCAGGATCGGTCAGATCACCGAAGAACTGAAGCCGCTTCGAAAGGATATCCGCATTTGTATCCGGATCGAACAGCAGTCCCAGGAGATGGAAGAAAAGATGCGTCTGGCAGAGCAGATCCAGAGACAGGAAGAAGAACAGACGGAGAAAAACAGAAAACCGAGAACAGAAAGCAGGTGAACAACATGAATTATGGAGGCGATGCGGCGGACCAGATCGTCCGGTATTCCCTAGACGGCGTGGACCACGGGCTCAGGCTTTCGGGTACGCTGGCAAAGCATCTGGCGGTATTTGTTGCCGCCGTATTAAAAGACCAGAAGAAAACGAGGGGCAAGACCAGAATGGTGCGGATGTTAAAGGAGAACAAGCCATTGAAGTTCTTCACTGTGCCATCTGACCGCCTGCGTGAATTCTGCAGTGAGGGCAGGAAACGAGGACTGCTCTATGTGATCATCCGGGATAAAAAGAACCCGGAGATGAGCGAGGTCATGGTCTTTGCCGATGATGCAGCCAAAGTCAACCGTGTCATGGATAAGATGAACCTTGATTTTGTAAGGAGCGAAGTCGGGGAAGCTGTCCATGAGGTAACCGCCGGAATGGAAGCACCGGAAACCGAAGCAGTACAGGAAACTGTGCAGATGCCGGAGGGCGAGGTGCAGTTTGAAATCAGCGATCTGGACGAAGCATTCCAGGTCGGTGACATGGACTTTTCTGAAGAGGAAAAGAACCAGAATCATCCCGAAAAGGAGTTTTCCGAACCGGAAAATTTTATCCCGGTGCAGGAAGAGGGGGAAGAGAATCTGTCCGGCTCTTCCTTGCACAGCAGAAATATTTCTACCGGGCAGGAAAAAGGGACTGATGCAGGGCAGAGGGAACAGGAGCGTCCCAGTGTCCGCCGGGAGCTGGAGAACATCAAACGGGAGAAAGCAGAGGAATCCCAGAAGCGGAGCCGGGAAAAGAACCGTGGACCAAGGAAAACGCAGAAGAAAGCAAGAAAGAAACGAAAGGTGAAAGCGAGGTAGGAGATGGACCTGACAAAATTTTTAGGGCAGGACTCGCAGGAGCAGTCCGCCCAGCGGTTATCGAAAGAAGAATATGCCGCACAGAAAAAGCAGGAGAGGGAAGAAATCTGGGGTATGATCGATGGAAAGGCACAGGAGGTCTTCCAGAATGGGGACTCCTTAAAAGGATTCCTTGATTTTATGGGACAGTGCAAGCCGCAGAGGACAGACAACCTGTTCCTGCTTTATGCACAGAATCCGGAGATCCGGCAGGTCAAGACCTTTGAAAAATGGAAGGAAGAAGGCAAGGTAGTCAAGACCGGAAGCAAGGGATACAACTTCATTGTCGGACAGGAATATGAAAAGGACGGTGTCATCCAGCAGGGGTACTCCATCCAGAAAGCCTATGACATCAGCCAGATCCGTACCAAGCAGCCAGAAGAGGCAGAGCCAAAGCCGATGGACCAGCTGATGGAAGCACTGCTGACCGACAGCGAGGTACGGATTCAGATCGCAGACAATCTGCCGGATAAGGTACAGGCACAGTACATCCCGAATAAGCGGACGATCTATGTCCGAAATGGCATGAGCGAAAATGCAACGTTCCATTCCATCAGCCGGGAGCTGGCCTGTGCATCCCTTGACCATCACGATGGAAGCTACAGCCGGGCAGGGGTATCGGCACAGGCCTATTGTGCGGCGTATGTGACAGCACAGAAATACGGCGTGGATGTCTCCGGTTTTTCCTTTGACAAGGTATGCCAGATGCAGGCATTCGGACAGAAAGATCCGAAAGAACTCCGCTCCTTTATCCAGGATGTAAAGAGTGCAGCCTATTCCATTGGCAAGCAGGTAGACCGCAACCTTGGCAAAAGCGAGCAGGAATTTATGACCGATGAATTTGCCATCCCGGAGGAAAAAACGGAGAAACCTGCCAAGAGTAAAAAGTCTCCGGAACGCTGATAAAAAGGGGCTTTTCCGGCTCTTTTGCAGTAGCTTTCCGGGAGGAAGTGTGGTATGTTGTGGTTGAGAAAAAAGAGGAAAAAAGGAGGCTCGCCTATGACAAGAATGCGATATGTAAAGATGGACCGGATCATGAACCACATGCTGATCCATGCACTCCGGGAAGTGTTCCGGCAGGAAAAAGAACAGGGGCTTCCGGTGGATACCACACGGGATCTGGTTCTGAAGCTGGCAGAGCAGGAAGAGGGAAAGCTCTACCTGACAGAAGCCGAACACAGCAAATCCGTGGAAGCCTTAAACCAGCTCCGGGACACATACCTGAAAAACGGACGCTATTCCGATGGGATCGACAGCGTCCTGTTAAAGATCATGAAATCCAGATACCGCCCATACCGTGGAAGGGGAAGATGAAGAAAGGATGTGGTACAAATATACAGAAATATGACACAAGAAAGAATAGAAGCCATGCGGAGAAGATATCCGCCGGGAACCGAGGTCATGCTTAACAGCATGGAGGGGGAGAGCCACATGCCACCCGGCTTAAAAGGTAAGGTGGATATGGTAGACGATGCAGGGCAGATCCACGTAAACTGGGAGAATGGAAGCAGCCTTGCCCTCGTTCCGGGAGTGGACAGCTTCCACATTACGGACCTGCCAAGAGCAGAGAGGCCCAAACAGCAGCCATCCCGGTAACAAACAGCCGGAAGTCAGACTGGGTGATTTGGCTTGCCGGACTGCCTGTCATCTGGTGGGTAGCAATCCTGCTTGCGGATGCCATCCAGCCGGGCAGGAATCTTTTCGAGCTGATGGAGGTTCTCACAGAAAAGCTGAACCATCCCTTCCAGTTTCATTATACGGAATACACCATCAAGTCGATGCTGGTCTGCACGTTACTTTACGCAGCCGGGATCGGCATTTTTTATTCCAGTCAGAAGAACTACCGCAGAGGGGAAGAACATGGCTCTGCCAGATGGGGCGATGCCCGGCAGATCTGTAAGAAATATAGCAAGAAGCCGTACTCCCAGAACATCCTGCTGACACAGAACTTCCGCATTAGCCTTGACACCCACAAGCACCGCAGATGTCTCAACATTCTCGTAGTGGGAGGCTCCGGTGCAGGAAAATCCAGAGGCTTTGCCCTGCCAAACATCATGCAGTGCTGCTGTTCGATGGTCATCACCGATCCGAAAGCCGAGCTGCTCCGAAAGACAGGCGGTCTGCTGGAAAAGAAAGGATATGAGGTGCGTGTCTTTGACCTCATCAATCCCGACACATCTTTTTGCTACAATCCATTCGAGTATGTCCACGATGACAAAGACGTGCTCCGTCTTATTTCCAATCTGATACAAAACACCACACCCAAAGGTTCCCAGTCCTCCGATCCCTTCTGGGAGAAGAGCGAAACCGCACTGCTTCAGGCACTGATGCTGTATCTGCTCCACGAAGCTCCGCCGGAAGAACAGAACTTCGCCATGATTATGGAGATGTTAGGCTCGGCACAGGTAAAAGAAGAGGACGAGGACTACGAGTCCCCTCTGGACATTTTGTTTGACCGTCTGGAGATGCGGGACCCGGACAGCATTGCCGTCAAGCAGTATCACATTTACAAGCAGGCGGCAGGAAAGACCGCCAAGTCCATCCTGATCAGTGTAGGTGTCCGGCTGGCAGCCTTCAATCTGCCGCAGATTGCCAAGCTGACCAATACTGATGAACTGGATCTTTCCAACATGGGAGAAAGAAAAGTTGCCCTTTTCTGCTGTATCCCGGATGCAGACACCTCTTTGAATTATCTGGTAGGCATGATCTACAGCCAGCTTTTCCAGACGCTTTATTACATGGCAGACCGTGTGCATGGCGGTGCCCTCCCGGTTCCGGTCAACTGCATCATGGATGAGTTTCCAAACGTATCCCTGCCAAATGAGTTTGAGAAGATCCTGGCAACCTGCCGTTCCCGTTCCATTTACTGCAGCATCATCATCCAGAACATGAGCCAGCTAAAGGCTCTGTTCAAGGACTCCTGGGAAAGTCTGGTGGGCAACTGCGATGAGTTTTTGTACCTGGGCGGCAATGAAAAAGAGACACACAAATATGTATCAGAATTACTGGGGAAAGAAACCATAGACACCAACACCTACGGGCAAACCAAAGGAAAATCCGGCAGCTACTCCACCAACTTCCAGCAGAGCGGAAGGGAGCTGTTACAGCCGGATGAAGTCCGTATGCTGGATAACTAGAATGCACTTCTGTTTATCCGCGGGGAGCGGCCCATACTGGATGCCAAGTATGACCTGATGAAGCATCCCAACATCCGGTATACCGAGGACGGAGGTGCCGGCCCGTTCAATTATGCGAAAGCACCGCTGGCGCATGACGATTTTACATTTGACGAAACAAGATATGACGATTACGAACTGCTTCTGGATGAGGACATCATCGGGGAGCTTTTTTGATGGGAGGAATGCCAATGAATTTACTGAAAAATAAGAAACACACAGAAATCAGGAAAGAGACCGCACCGCTAAAGATGAAGAGAGGGCAGAAGAAACTGTTTGCTCTGTATGCAGTCATGGTACTGTCGATCTGCATTGGGGCGACCTGCGTTTATGCCGCAGGCGATCCGCTGACCGTAGTCAATAACCTATCCACGTTTATCTTTTCCCTGATCCGCGCCATTGGCCTGATTCTGCTGGGATTTGGTATCGTGCAGGTCGGTCTGTCCTTAAAGAGCCACGATCCAAGCCAGAGGGCAAACGGATTTTTGACACTGGCAGGCGGTATCATCATTACCTTTGCAAAAGAGATCCTGGACCTAATCATGGGATAGGAGAAGAGTCCAGAAGGGGAGCCATGCGAAATGCCGGCTCCCTGCTCACTTTTGAGGATGGGAGGTGAAACTGTTTGAGTGATAACTGGATCGTACAGAATCTAAATTCTGCCTTGCAGACCTGGAGCGACAAGCTGGCTGAAATCTGGACACTGCTGACGCAAAGCCCGGAGAATTTCAAGGGCGGGGCAATCTGGAGCGTGATGACGAACATCAACGGTGGACTGAAAGCCATCGGGTACGGCCTGCTGGTTCTGTTCTTTGCGGCAGGGCTGGTAAAAACCTGTGGGAGTTTCACGGATATGAAAAAGCCGGAACACGTAGTGAAAGCCTTTATCCGTTTTGCACTGGCACAGGGAGCCGTTATGTCCGGCATGGAGCTTCTGACAGCGATCTTTTCCATTGTGCAGGGCATCGTGACCAACATCATGTCCCACTCCGGGATGGCAGGGGGAACCGTAACGGAACTGCCCTCGGAGATCGTGGACAAGATCGAAGCGGTCGGGATGCTGGAATCTATCCCTTTGTGGATCGTAACTTTATTAGGAAGCCTGCTGATTACGGTATTGTCATTTGTCATGATTCTGACTGTATACGGGAGAATGTTTAAGCTGTATATGTACACAGCCATCGCACCGATTCCATTGGCAACCTTTGCCGGGGAGCCAACCCAGTCTGTAGGAAAGAACTTTATCCGTTCCTACGCCGGGGTATGTCTGGAAGGAGCCATCATCGCACTGGCCTGCATCATCTTTTCGGTGTTTGCATCAAGTCCGCCGGCCATCGGGGACACCAGCCTGTCCGCCGTGACCATTGTCTGGAATTACGTCGGGGAACTGGTATTTAACCTGCTGGTACTGGTCGGGGCAGTCAAGGCATCCGACCGTATCGTAAAAGAAATCATGGGATTATAGGAGGCGAAAAAAATGGAAGAACCAAAGACACTGAGCTACGACTGGCAGTATGGCCGGGAGGAATTATTTCTCAGGGTAGACAGTTACATGAGCGATGACAATCTCTATATCGGGCTTTACCATATGGAAGATGGATACCCGGAAAGCTTTGCAGACCTTACGGTAAACCTGCCTTTTGCTCCGCTGGGCGGTATCAATGAAGCCTATATCGACCACAATTTCAGCAAAGAAAAGCTTCGTTTTATAAAGCAGCATAAGCTGGGAACGATACAGCCGGATACCGCATCCTCCGGTTACTGCATCTTCCAGAGGGTTGCATTCGACCTGAAAAAACTGGCAGAGCTTGATCCGGAAGGAACAAAAAGATTTATGGAAAGAAATGGCATCCGGCAAAGGGATGTACCAAAACAGAAACAAAAGAAAAAACAGAGATTACAAAGAGAAAGGTAGGAAACAACATGGAAGTGAAAATGAATAAAGAAATCCGAGACTATCAGGAGTCAATGTTCTGGGGCTTAAGCTTCCGGCAGTGCTTATTTTCGGTACTGGCGATCCTGGCAGCCCTTGGAATCTATTTTGTCACCCGGAAATATGCCGGGGAACAGGTAACCGGATGGCTGTGCGTGCTTGGGGCGGCTCCCTTTGCAGCCTGCGGCTTTTTCCGTTACCACGGCATGACGGCAGAACAGTTCGCATGGGCAGTCATCAAATCCGAACTGCTGTACCCGAAACGGCTGGTATTCAAATCAGAGAACCTGTACTTTTCCTGCATGGAAGAGAGCCTGCGGCTGGGTGAAAAGATGATGGGAAACGGAGCGGAACTTCTGGAAAAGAAGCGGACGAAACAGAAGAAACCAAAGAAGCGAAGAGGAAGGGGTGATGCCTTTGATTAAAACCCTGAGTCAGACACTGAAACAGGACAAGGAAAAATTTAAAGTACCGAAGTCTGTCCAGCAGGCCATCCCGATTCGCAAGATCTGGCCAGATGGTATTTTTCAGGTGGAGAGCAAGTATTCCAGGACATTCCGGTTTACGGATATCAACTATTCCATTGCCAGTAAAGCGGATAAGACGGAAATGTTCCTGGACTACTCTGAACTTTTAAATGCACTGGATTCTGGCTGTACGGCGAAGATCACCCTGAACAATCGTAAGATCAACAAGGAAGAGTTTGAGCAGTCCCTGCTGATCCCGATGAAAGGGGACGGTCTGGACGAGTACCGGAAAGAGTACAATGACATGCTCCTTTCCAAGATCTCCGGTACCAACAACAGTATCTACCAGGAACGCTATCTGACCATCAGCGTCCACAAGAAAAACATCGATGAAGCCAGAACCTATTTCGCACGTGTGGGAACGGACATCATCACCCATCTGGCCAAGCTGTCCTCTATTGGGGAAGAGCTGGATGCAGAGCAGAGGCTACAGATCTTCCGGGACTTTTTCAAGGCAGACGTTCCACAGAGTTTTCCATTTGACATGAAAGCCTTTGCGAAAAAAGGACACAGCTTCAAAGACTGGATCTGCCCGGACACAATGGAATTCCATAACGACCATTTCAAGCTGGGCGAGCAGTACGGCAGAGTCCTTTTTATGGAAGATTACGCCAGCTATGTAAAGGATGAGATGATCTCCGAACTGTGCAGCCTTGGCAGGAACCTGATGCTGTCCATTGATATCATCCCCGTACCGACAGACGAAGCGGTGCGTGAGATCCAGAACCGACTGCTGGGCGTGGAGACAAACGTCACCAACTGGCAGAGACGCCAGAATGCCAACAATAACTTTTCAGCCGTAGTTCCCTATGACATGGAGCTGCAGAGAAAAGAGACCAAGGAAATGCTGGACGATCTGACCACCAGGGATCAGAGGATGATGTTCGGCATCCTGACAATGGTACATATGGCAGACAGCAAGAAACAACTGGACTCCGATACGGAAACCCTGTATTCCATTGCGAGAAAACACCTCTGCCAGATGGCAACTTTGAAGTGGCAACAGGTCGATGGACTGAATACCGTCCTGCCGTATGGCCTGCGGAAAATCGATGCAGTGCGTACCCTTACTACAGAATCCACCGCCGTCCTGATCCCGTTCCATACGCAGGAAATCATGCAGCCGGGAGGCATCTATTATGGGCAGAATGCCGTCAGCAAAAATATGCTGGTGGCAGACCGAAGGAAGCTGTTAAACGGCAACTCTTTCCGACTGGGTGTCAGCGGCTCCGGCAAGAGCTTCTCGGCAAAAGAGGAGATCGTAGACCTTGCCCTTTCCACGGAAGATGACATCCTCATCCTCGATCCGGAGTCGGAGTTTGCTTCTCTGGTGGAAGCCTTAAACGGAGAGGTCATCCGGATCTCGGCAACCTCGGATACCCATCTGAATGCACTGGATATGGATTCTGCCTATGGCAATGACCGAAATCCTCTGATTGAGAAGTCAGAATTTATCCTTTCCCTGTTTGAGCAGCTCGTAGGAGCCGGAAACCTTTCGGCAAAGGAGAAATCCATCCTTGACCGCTGCACCGCAGATGTGTACCGGGATTATATGAGGGGCGGTTACAAAGGGCAGGTGCCGACCTTAAAGGACCTGTACCGACAACTCATGCTCCAGCCGGAGGAAGAAGCCAGAGGGCTGGCTCTGTCTTCGGAACTGTTTATCAATGGCAGTCTGAACACCTTTGCCCAGGAAACCAATGTCAACACGAAGAGCCGTATCATCGACTATGACATCCGGGAGCTGGGCGAACAGCTGATGCCCCTTGGCATGCTGGTCACATTGGATTCGATTTTTAACCGTGTGATCCAGAACTGGAAGAAGGGAAAAACGACATGGATCTTTGCGGATGAGTTTTATCTGCTGTTCCGCTATGAATACAGTGCGGACTTTTTCTACCGCCTGTACAAGCGTATCCGTAAGTATTCCGGATTTGTAACCGGACTTACCCAGAACGTTGAGGAACTTCTGAAATCCGATACCGCCCGCCTGATGCTGGCGAACAGTGAGTTCCTGATCCTTTTGAATCAGGCTACCACCGACCGGGATGAGCTGGCGGCACTTCTGAATATTTCAGACAATCAGTTATCCTACATCACCAATGTGGGTGCCGGCCATGGTCTGATCCGCTGTTCCGGGAATCTGGTGCCGTTTGAAAATTCGTTTCCAAGAAATACAAAACTGTACCGCCTGATGACAACCAAGCCGGGCGAAGCGTAAGAGCGGGACAAGCCGGGACTGGAGGTGAGAGATGAAGGATATCAAAACCAAAGAAGTTACAACAAAACCAAAGACCAAAAATCCTGCCTCCAGAATCCCCAAGGAGCTGATGCGGACGGCCATACTGGAGAGCAAGGAAAAATCCCAGACCATCGCAAATGCCAGGGACAATGACATGGGAGAACAGTCCCCATCCGAATATGCCAGTGGGAAAGTCACATCCGCAGAGGAATGGGCTGCAAGAAAGACAGGCAGAACTGTAACCAGAGCCGGAAAGACAGCCGCACAGACTTCCTACGAGAAGATCAAACAGAGAGCCGCTGGCAAAAAAGAAGCGGAGAAAGAAACCGCCAGAGGAACAGGGGACACACAGACCGCCAATCCTGCCAGCCGGGAAGCTCAGGAAGCACAGATCCGGGAAGTACAGATCCAGGAAGCCCAGCGGCAAAAGGTGGTTTCAGATGCCGTCAAAACGAAAGAGCAGAAGATCCGGGCTGCCAGGGAGACACCAAGAATCCAGAACAGACAGGAAATAGCAGAAATGAAGCAGCTCTCCATCCGAGAACAGAGCCGGAAGAAGGAAGCAAAAGATACAGTAAGGCAGACCGCCATCCGACAGAAACAGCCGGAAACCATTCGGATTAAAGAAAAACCAAGGAAACAGCCGGAGCCGAAAACCATACAGAAGCGTATCATCAAGACGGCTCCCCAGTCTGCGAAGATCAGCGTCCAGCCAGAGCAGAAGCTCCGTGCGGCCAGCTCCAACGCCCTGACAGCCCGGATGCAGAAGCAGATGGAACGAAGGGCAGCGAAACAGGCGGCGAAGAAAGCAGCCTTGCAGACTTCTGATGGAATCCGTCGGATACAGAAAACGGCAAGGGCAGGGGAGAATACATTCAAGGCAGCTAGGGCCGCCGTGGAAGTGGCAGCGAAAACCGTGCAGTCCATGATGGCTGCACTGGGAGCCGCCGGAGCAGTTATCGTTCTTTTATTGGTTATCATGGTTGGAATCATTGGCGGTGCGGCATTTTCAGGAAGCTCAGAGAGCAACGAAGCATTGAGTCAGGAAGTCCTTTCCTATACAACAGCTATCCAGAAATATGCCAACCAGTACGGAATCCCCGAATACGTTTCCGTGATACAGGCAATCATGATGCAGGAATCCGGCGGCCGGGGAACCGATCCCATGCAGAGCAGTGAGTGCCCATACAACACTAGGTACTCCAACAGTCCCAATGCCATCCAGGACGCAGATTACTCCATACAGGTAGGAATCCAGTATTATGCAGACTGCCTGAAGGAAGCCGGATGCACCAGTCCACAGGATATGGATAAGCTGAAACTGTCCCTGCAAGGATATAACTACGGCAACGGATACATAACGTGGGCGATACGGAAGTATGGCGGTTACAGTGCCGAAAATGCCCTGCAGTTCTCCAACGAGCAGGCGGCTTCGCATGGATGGAGTGCCTATGGCGACCCAGAGTACGTCCCACATGTCCTGCGGTATTATTCCAGCGGCGGATTGTTTGCCGGCCTGTTTGGAGGCAGCGGCCAGATCGTATCGGTGGCACTTACCCAGCTTGGAAATGAGGGAGGCCAGAAGTTCTGGTCGTGGTATGGCTTTGACAGCCATGTGGCATGGTGTGCCTGCTTTGCCAGCTGGTGTGGGGATCAGGCAGGACTCATCGAGAGCGGCAAGATGCCAAAATTCTCCCTGTGCGATGATGGAATCGCATGGTTCCAGAGCAAGGGAAAGTGGAAAAGCCGGGGATATTCCCCAGCACCCGGAACCCTGATCTTTTTTGACTGGAACGGGGACGGAACCTCAGACCATGTGGGAATCGTGGAGAAAACCGAAGGCAGTACCGTATACACCGTAGAAGGAAACTCCAGCAATGCCGTGAACCAGAGAAGCTATAATATTAATAACGGAACAATCATGGGATATGGTATACTTTGAAAATAAAAATATAAGTTATAACCTATGAAGAGAAATTTGATATGTACAAGTTGACTTTTTTATTTGATTGAAATTTTAATTTTATATGAAATGAAAAGAACCAGTGAGAGAATCGTTAAATTTCACTCACTGGCTCAATTCGTTTCAAATTTTTCGGACAACTCTGTCAGTTCTTTCACCGTTTCCTGGGTGTGATGCAGCAGGGTGTCACGCATTTCTGGCGGACAGCTGGAATAAAGCATTTTCATCTGATTGACACCCGCATCCTCCAGAGAAACATCTGGATTTATAAGTGTATCTAAAGAGATGTGCAGGACCTTTGCCAATGCTCTCAAAATCAAATAGGAAGGATTCATTTTCCCTTTTTCGATATTGGCGATTTGCTTTACAGAAACATGGCTCAGATCAGAAAGTTCCTGTTGTGTCAGTTCTTTATTCTTTCGGGCTTCCCGCATTTTTTGCCCTAAAGCAGTTAAATCATCAATCGGCATAATCGTTCACCTCAATAATATCGTATCGTTCCGGTTTATGTGATGGAATGACCTTATTATGCCGGTTAATGGGCTTGATTATACCGATTATAAAACTGAGAATACAAATTCCATTAAAGAGTAATGAAGGATGCAAACTTACCTGTATCCGTGACAGCATCCGGCGTGGTCTGAAGCAGCTGGCAAAGTATTTTTAGGGTAGAATAACAGAGGGCGCAAGGTCTCAAAGTGCTTCTGCATAAGACCTTGCGCCCTACCTATTGTAGTAGCCTTAGAGGTGTATTTTGTAAAGCTATCTTTGAGTGAAGAAACATGATCTTTATCAAGAAAATTTGTTTCTTTCGGATATGTTTATATAGTTCCACTTGATAGCCAAAATAATTCATAACTATTACCTTGAAGCGGGCAAGCACATCGGATAGAATAAATATAAAGAAAAGCAGCGGCGATCTGGCACAAACGTCACATCGCCGCCCTTTAGCATTTAGCATAGAAACCTTACATCAACTGTAAGTGGTTTATCTTCCTGCCATGCAGTAAAATATAATCAACAACTAATCAAAAAGCGAAAAGGCAAAAGGTGATAATATGAATTGCAAAGAAAAACTTTTGGAAGTCCGAGATATACACAAGGTATATACGAAAGAGGGTGTTCCTACAAAAGCTCTTAATGGCATTACCTTTGATGTTCTTGATGGCGAATTTTTGGGGATCATGGGCGCAAGCGGATCAGGAAAAACGACCCTGCTAAATTGCATTGCTACGGTTATTAAACCGACCTCCGGGCAAGTCCTGCTTTCCGGCGCAAATGTGAGTTCCTTTGATAGCGAAAAACTGGCTGAGTATCGGGGCAATAAAATAGGCTATCTGTTTCAGGATTTTGCTTTGCTTGACAACTTGACTGGCAGAGAAAATATCCTGCTGCCGCTTTCTATCCATAATGTAGATATATCTGCTGCGGAGAAGAAGTTGAATGACATTGCAGGACTTTTTGGAATCACGGATGTGCTCTCCAAATTTCCGGCGCAGATGTCAGGTGGTCAAAAACAGCGCGTCGCTGCCGCCCGCAGTTTGATTTCCGACCCCGATATTATTTTGGCAGATGAGCCAACTGGGGCATTGGATACAAAGGCAGCGCGGTTGCTTATGGAAAAACTGTGCGAGATCAATCACGGTCGCGGACGCACAATTTTGATGGTAACACACGACCCGAACGCTGCAAGTTTTTGTTCCAGAATCCTATTCATACAGGACGGTGTGATTTTCCATGAGCTGCGCCGGAAAATTCCGACTGAAACACGGGAGGAATTTTATGCGCGTATCTTACAGGTAATGGCACAGATGGGAGGAGGGAGTGCAAATGTTCTTTAACCTTGCGTGGCGAAACTCCAAACGAAACCGTAGTGAGAACCTGATTTATTTTCTTACTATGGTTACAGCTGTAGCCACATTTTATATCGTCCTCTCCCTTGGAAGCCAGGACGTGATGCGCTTCTTGGAGGAAATCGAAAGTGACGCTGTTAATCGACTTCTGACAATGCTAATGCCGACGGTTTATCTTTTTTCGCTGCTGTTTGTATTTTTCCTTGTCATTTTTGCGAACAAATATCAGCTTGAATGTAGGAGCCGGGAATTAGGGCTTTACCTGATGTTTGGAATGACAAAGCGACACTTGTTTATTCAAATCATGGCAGAGGGGCTAATCACATCACTGCTGGCTCTTTTGGGCGGACTGATCTGCGGCGGCTTTTTATCAGAGGTAATCAGCCTTGCTACGGCACGGCTTGTAGGTCGCGGCATAATTGCACATCAGTCAAGTTTTTCTGTGAGCGCTGTTCTCTTGACAACGCTTGGATTTCTAATGATTCAAGTTGTCGCGTTGTTCATCCTTTGTGGAAAACTATTCAACAAAGAAATCCACCAACTCCTTTATGGAGAAATGGCGAAGAAACAGCAAGTTGGAAAAATGAGTGGGAACTTATTTTCCCTCATTCTCGGAGCGGTAGTTTTGACGCTTGCATATTGGGTAATCCTAAAGTATTTCATGGTTGCTGGCGGTATGATGATAATTGTTGCCGTGATATTAGGTATTGTGGGAACAATGCTTTTTATCCGTGGGCTTGCAGGCTTGCTGAGCGCAGCGGCGGCTTCTGTGAAACGCAACACAACACACGGTCTATATATTTTCACTCTGCGGCAGTTACACGAAAATATAGTCCACAAGTATATTTCAATCGGTGTTGCATCTATTTTGATTATGCTCACTATCATGCTCATTGCGGACGGATCAACCCGCATTATGTCGTATGGGAACCAAATGACGCGGGGATCTTCTGTTTACGATTTTACCGTCACGGGCAATGAAGCGACTGTTGAAAAATACCTTTCGGGTAAGCAAATGCAGCCCTATGTGGCTGATTTGAGCCGCATGGAAACAGGAACAATGAAACGCCCAGCTTCCGTGAAAGCGAACTCTTTTATAGATTGGTCCGGGCTGCGTGAACAGGTTGTTTTGAATCTGCCGCCAGAAGTAGAAGATCCCGTCACACAAGGAGCTACAAGCTATGAGTTCAGTCCCAATCAACCAGCCGCGCTTAACCTTTTAGGGTGTATTGATACTACGGGAGCTTCGCCATTTTTAATTCCCGTATCTTCATATAACGAATTGCTGGAAGCAGCTGGAGAAAAAACTATCGTTCTTGGAATCGACGAAGCTGTATTCTATCTTAACCCGGATTTTCAGGGGAGTACAAAAGAAGAAACCACCACCATGTTGAACCAGATTGCGGAGGACGCACGGGCTAATGGTAAAGTCTTGATTTCTATTGACGGACTGCCAATTACGCTTATCCCGTTTGTGCCGATGAAAGGCTTGACTGCGGATGAAAACGTAAAAATCATAACCGCATTGATTGTTTCCGATGAAGTATATTCTGAATATGTAAATCCAGACACCGTTACCGTTTATCACAATTTCTGTATTCCGAGCGAAACTGTGGAAGCTGATGGCCTGATGGTGTCGATTATGGAAGCCCGTGACCTGTTAAAGCCCTCTGGCCTGTACTGCGAAAGCTATTTGGACAATTTCGGACGGCAACTATTTTATGTCATTTCCGGCAGCTACACGACCTTATACATGGGTTTTATGCTTCTAATTATCGCTTGCGCCCTACTTGCCCTGCAATTCCTAACCCAAATGCGAGAAACAAAGGCAAGGTATGCGACACTTTCTATTCTGGGCGCACGACGCGAACAAATGAAGCGTTCCATAAACCAACAGGTGCTATGGTATTTTCTGCTCCCGCTGTTTCCTGCGTGTATCAGCGGTACAGTCGGAATTTGCGCAATGCAGCATTACCTATACTCTAATATGGCAAAACTGCAACAGTCTTATCCTATGCTGCTCGTTATGGCGCTTGTCGTTGTTTGTATGCTTGCATTGTACGGTGTGGCTATTGCGCGGACAGCAAACCGTGAAATCAGCAAATTAAATTGGAAGCCAAATGCTTAATGGGCTTATTCGGGAAGGAGGTGTTCATATTGGCGCAAATTATTGTGGTTGAAGATGATGTATATATGCGGGAAGAATTGATTGATGTGTTGGAAAAAGCGGGATATGACGCTGTTCCTTTGCTTGACTTTGAAAATGCCGTATCACAGATAATGTCTCTTTCCCCGGACTTGATTTTGCTCGACATCAATCTTCCTTTTCACTCCGGCTTTGAAATCTGCAAAGAGGTAAAGGCCAAACAGCTTGGGACTGTGCTGATATTAACTGCAAGAGATAAATTACAGGACGAGCTTCACGCTTTGGGATTAGGGGCGGACGATTACCTAACAAAGCCATGCAACACGGAACGGCTTCTTGCCCGCATTAAAAACCTCTTGCGCCGCAAAGAAGAACAGATGCAGCAGGGATTGCTTAACGGGGGCGGCTTCCTGCTTGATCCAAACACTTTTACGCTCTATGCAGGAAAGAAATCTTATGTTCTTCCGCAGAATGAGGGGAAAATACTTCTCACCCTTTTGAAAAGCAGCCCGAACCTTGTATCAAAGAGCGACCTGTTTCATGTGCTTTGGGGAACAGCGGAGTTTATAGACGAAAATGCGCTGCAAGTCAATTTTACACGACTGCGGAAAACGCTGCGTGAAGTTGGACTTGATGATCGCATTGAAACGGTGCGCGGGCAAGGCTACCGTTTGAAAGAGCAGGTGGAAGTATGAAGAAATTTAATACTCTCTTGACCTATGTATCGTCCAATCGTATTTGGTTGATTACTCTTGGCTGCTTGGATTTGTTCTTTGCGTTTCTGGCATGGGTGGCTTATCCGGGGGATTTTTTGAGCCTTGTGGGGCTAATGATATTTGTATCACTTGCCGCGTTTGTCATCCCCTTTGTCATCTCAATTCATAAACGCAGTAAAATTGATGCCGCTTTTCGGCGCTTTCTGTTAGAGCCGGACGACACAAACGAATACCTGTTGTGTGAAAGTGCCCCCGCGTCAATGCGCCCATATATCCATGAATTAGCCCATCATCTGAGAATGCAAGAGGGGTATGTGAACGAACAGCAGTTAAAGGTTGCCAACTACGAAAGTTATATTGAAAATTGGGTGCATGAAATCAAGAAACCTCTGTCCCTTATGACGCTTCTTTTAGATAATCGAAAGGTTGAGATGTCACCGTTGGTGCATACTCGTATGCTATATGTACGCGACCATGTGCGGCAGAACGTAGAACAGATTTTGTACTTTTCACGTCTTGGGGCGGCTCACAAAGATTGCTATTTTGAACCAATTCTGATCTTAGAGACTTGTCGGGAAGCGGTTGAGGACAATTTATCCTTGCTTGAAGAAGCCCAATTTTCTGTCACATATTCCGGGAACGACTGTAACGTAATTTCTAACAAAAAAGGCTTTATGTTCATTTTGGGACAGATTATTAGCAACAGTGTAAAGTATGCTGTGAAGGACACCGCCCCCGCTATTCAATTTTCAGTAACGGATAATCCAGAAAGCGGGCAGATTACTCTATCCGTCAGCGATAACGGAACAGGTATACCCGCGTCTGATCTGCCGTTTGTTTTTGATAAGGGCTTCACTGGGGACGCAGGAAGCTTTTTAAGCCGCTCCACAGGTATGGGATTATATTTAGTGCAGAAAATGGCAAAAGATTTAGCGATAGATTTACAAATCACATCACAGTTGTCATGCGGAACAACCATTATTCTGATGTTCCCCAAGGTGCAATATCCAGTCAGGAGGTTTGATGATGCAACAGCAGATTCGTACGCAAACACCAAAGAAAAATAAGCCTGCGGCTTCTCTGATTATAAGTTGGCTGATTATCTTGGGCGTATATTTACTTTTGCGCCTTGTCTTTGTTATCTTCGGATTTCATTTGGCACCAGTTGTTTTAGGTGGATGTTTAGCTGTTCTACCTTACATTGCGGGAGCGTTTTATCTTTTTAAGACACCAGCGGCACATCGGGTGGGAGGTTGTGTGTTAGGAATTTTACTGCCGTCCATTGTAGAAAAACTCGTTCTTTATTTTTTGGGTGCGTCCCTTTACGGAATACCTCTGGCAGATGTCAGCGGAGTAATGAGCAGAATTGCAGCGAATGAGCCGTTCACACACATTTTTTCTAATCCGGCAGCACGCTATATTCTTAATCTATCATTTTTTGGATGGCAGTACATTGTCGGCAGTATTGTCGTATGTGCAATTCTGATTTTAGGCATGATGGGTATTCAAAAAAGAAAATCATGTTCTCGAACGTAAGGAAAACTGAGGGGATTTGTAAATGAGCAGAAAAATAGTGATGACACTCGTGTGCATCCTTGTATTGGGTCTATCTGGGTGTGGAGATACACTCACTCTTAATCAATACAATACGAGTGAAATTTGGTATATAGCATATACAGACATTGATACAGTTTGTGAGAGCAATGAATTAACCGCAGATGGCTCCAGCATTTTACATTCTGAGGAAGATTATCTTCTGCTTTCATATGTAGTTGACAGCAATATTGAAATTACAAAAGAGCTAAAGGATGGGGGATGGGACCATTTGATCCTGACAAACCCTCAATGGATAGATCGCTTTGGTGATCCCAGCAAGTTAAAACCTGTGGAATATGGCAGTTTGGCAAATAGCATGCAGGAATTTTTAGATGTTCAAATGCCTATATTGACTGCTGATGGAAATGTATTGCCTGATGGAGTGGGACTATATCAATATGATGGAGAGACATTATTGGCATTTCCGGTGCATGTGGCGTTGGGCGCAGCAGAGCCGATAGAAGCAAAAAATCCATTGATTATCCTTGTGGATAAACCGGCACAAAGTCTTAAAGCGAGTAGCTGTATGTTGCCGCTGACTTCAAGCGGAAATGTCCTGTTTGCAGAAGGAGAGAAACTTCAAGAGTCATTTGACGAGAGCAAACTAATTGACTATGGATCGATTGAAGAGTTTCAGATGAATCATTAAAGTGAATCTGAAATGTGGAAAACAGTAGCTTAGTATAACAGAAATAGCTGCCGCACGACGGCAAAAGAAAAAAAGCCGTCGTACAGCAGCTAGAATCCGTGCTTATACTTCAAAAGAAACTCGGTATGGTGCGTTCCGTGGATGTTGCCCGGTACATGGAAGTTTCAAAACCCAGCGTATGTTACGCAGTAGGAACTTTACGAGAGGGCGGTTTTTTGACAACAGACGAAAACCATTATATACACCTGACCGACCTTGGCCGGGATGTGGCCGAAAAAATTTACGAACGCCATTGCTTTTTTACTTATCAACTTATAGCCGTTGGAGTTAATCCACAAACTGCAGAAGTGGATGCTTGTCGCATGGAACATGCAGTCAGTGATGAAAGTTTTCAAAAACTGAAAGAGCATGCGATGAGAGGGATTGCTGCACAAAAAATTGACAATACATTTGATAATTTTCCTGTGAAGAAATAGAAAATGTTGCTTTGCTAAAATAGATTAAATATGAAAGACACAAAATACAAGATATTAGCATATTTTGACAATCAATCATATCGAAAACTATTCAATGAGGTAAACTCAGATTATGCAGAAAATCTACAAATTTTACTGCATAATTTGAGTTTATTTTCTTATGATGTGCTTATAATAGGAGTGATCCTTTATAAAGAGAACATAAGTAATATTATATCTGCTATTAGAAAAATAACGCAGATACCAATTATTATTTTGACGGATGCTTCCTCTTTATTGTGTATGTCATGGAAAAAAGAATTAATATACGCTGGTGCAGATTGTGTAATGGATATAAATAGCACTATAGAAGAAGTAGATCTGCAGATTTTTTCATTGGCACGACGAAATAATAAACAAAAAATAACTCAAAAGCAATCCGAAACGATGATTGATAAGGGAAAACTTGTAATGGATCATAAGAAACATAAAGTATTTTGGAATAATGTAGCGTTACATTTAACACGACAAGAATATAATTTTTTATACTTATTAGCGGTGACACCGATGAGAGTATACACATTTGAACAGATTTACCAGCTCGTATGGAAAGATTATTCTGTTGGTGATATTAAAAATATCATCTGGTGTCTGGTAAAGCGATTGAGAAAAAAGTTGAATGTCGTTGAAGACGGTGCCGGGAATTGCATTGTCAGTGTCAGGGATATAGGTTACAAATTTGAATTGAATAATGAAAACGAACAGCAGTAAGGCGAATAATCCGTAAAAAGATTGTTCGTCTTATTTTATTTGTGCTGGAAAGAAGGTGATAAAAATTGACCGTCAATTGACAGGTTTCTGACCGTTAACTGACAGGTGCATCCGATACACTGTGCCTTTGTAAAGATATGATTACAAAGGAGATCCGTGTTTGCAGGGAAACAGCAGAGATGCCGGACATTCCTGTGGACAGGAAGAACGAGCCAGATCACCGCCACACTCCGATTTGATTTCACAAAAATTCAGATCGGAGGAAAAGATAAGTGGCTTATAACAAAGCAAAAGAAGAATATAGATGGAACCAGTGGAAAGCAGAGGAAGAGAAGATCCTGCGTGAACAGGGCGTGGATGAAGAGACGATCCAGAAGCTTCGGGAGTATGACTGGGACGATTTCAATGCAGAGCGGAGATTCCGGGAACACCAGACCTCGCTTCTGGACTGTATGGAACTGCTCCTGGAAGAAAAAGAAACCAAAGAGTCCCAGCCGGAGAGCGTAGAAGCCCTGCTGGATACCGTGGAGAACGAAGAACTGCTTCAGATCCTGTTATCAACTGATAAGAAAACTCTTCAGATGATTGTCCTGAAGATGATGGGATATGCACCAAAAGAGATCAGTCATCACATGGAACTGCCGGAGCAGACTGTTTATACAAGACTGCGGAGGTTACGGGAGAAAATCAAAAAGTCCATGAAATTTGAATAAAACAAAAGGCTCTCATCGGCTGATTATCAGAACGAATAGACAGGAGGATTGATACGATGGATGAGAAAGAAGTGTCCGAAATGCAGGAAGAAATGATGACGGTACTGGTAGTCGAGCCGATGAAAGCACCCTATGTCAAAAGCATCCCCAATGAGCTGGAAGATCTGCAGCAGGCAGTAGGCGGTGACATTGAGATGACTTATCCGTTTGAGGATGAGGTTGGAATTCTTTTAAACGGCAATGGAAAATTTGAGGGGTTGCCGTTAAATCGGGCATTGTACGATGACCGAGGACAGGTCTATGATGCCATTGCCGGAACATTCCTTGTGGTAGGACTGACAGAAGATGATTTTACTTCGCTGACACCGGAGCAGATTGAAAAGTTTAAAGAAAAATATCAGTCACCGGAAGTTTTCACCCTGTTTAACGGGGAACTTCATGTGATGAAGATGCCACCGCAGGAACAAAAAGAGCAGAAGGAAAGTCGGAAGAAGGATGCACAGCAGAAGAATCCGGCAAAAGGAAAAAAGAAAAACAGATCCGGGGAAGCACGATAAAAAATTTTTCTGTGAAGTGAATAAAAAAATACACTGCCATCGGCTAGTAAGCAGAGGGACATCCCTCGGCTGTTCTTTGGCAAGTGAATATCGGCACTACAGGTACGTTCCCAACCGTAGAAGCGTGACAGTATGAGCGCCATGATTAAGTATAGGGTAAAGATTCTTAGACTTGGAGCGAGAAAGCATAGCTGTGAATAAGGCGGTGGCAGCCTTTCGCCAGGATCACGGACGGGGGATAATGATACACGTTACCAGCCAGAGAGCGGAAGATGGACTCCGGGTTGTAATCAGAAAGACCCCTAGGACATCTGTGAGCGGCGGCAGGCCAGCCGCCCGCCTGTAGTGTCCCCTTTCCCAGAAGAAATACAGGGATAGTTCCGGGGGTGCGAGGTCAAATGCGGAACAGCAAGATAAAAAAGAAATCAATGAAGAAGTGTGTCGTTGATATCAGATACCATGCGGCTGTGGGAGACTACAGCCGTATTCTTGTGGTATTAACGTCACATCAAGGGGAGAGAACAGATGGAAGAAACAAAAAGAAGTGGAATGAGCAAGGATCAATTCTGGAATCTGATTGAAAAAGCAAAGGAAGTGTGCGGCACCGATCTGGATGCTTCGGCAGTGTGGATCAAGCAGCAGCTCTTCTATATGACACCGGAGGATGTCCTCCAATTCCACAATCTTGTTTACAGTTACCGGGATGCGGCTTATAAGTACGGCTTATGGACAGCGGCAGGTATTATGATGGAAGCAGGGTGCAGTGATGACAGTTTTTCCGATTTTCGGATGTGGCTGATCGCCCAGGGAAAAGAAGTTTATCTGAATGCCTTAAAAGATCCGGATTCCCTTTCCGGCGTGACTCCGTATGGGTACTGTAGTTTTGAAGCGTTGGGATACATCTCATCGCAGGTCTACAGTGCCATGAAAGGGAAAAATATCTATCAGGACAGTACGGCAAGAATGCAGATGGAATGTTATGAGCAGGTGATCCGGGATGTTGTGTACCATCCCATGATCGAGTATCCGCTGGAATTACCGGAAGCAATGGTGGTATATCCGAAACTCTGTGAATGCCATTTGTCCGAGCAGGTAAGGAAAGCTCCTCAGAAAGTAAGGACATGGAATGTTTCCCGGACGGATATCCGAAGGATGATGGCAAGAGGGAATGCTGCCATAAAGAAAATGCAGGAACAGGGACAGAATACACCGGAAGCGACCAGACCCGTCCGTAAGGGTACGGTAAGATAAGCTTTCTGGCAAGGAGAAGTAATGTGTTATAAAAATGAATATCAGAAAAGGGCACATGGCGAAGTGGAACAGATCTTTCGGGAGCTTCTCCCGAAAGCCGGGCTTCATGTAAGGGAAGAACAGATCCGTCTCTGCCATGAAATGCTGGATGCCCTTATGAAAAATGAAATCACGCTCTGTGATGCAGGAGTCGGCATCGGAAAGACCTATGCCTATCTGACAGCCTGCATCCTGATGCGGAAATATAGTGTACTGCATTCCGGTTATTCGGGATGTGACAGGCGGTCTGTAGTGGTATCCACTTCCAGTATCGCCTTACAGAAAGCCATCATAGAGGAATATGTTCCTTTCTTATCGGACGTACTGTTAAAAGCAGATCTGCTTCAGGGAGAGTTAAAAGCGGTCGTCCGCAAGGGAAAGGAACATTTTGTATGCGATTACAGGCTGGCCCAGAGATTAGAGGCAGTCCGGGACAAGAATAAAAATCAGGCACAGATGGAGGCATTGAAGTCCCTCCGGCATAACTTTGATTTAGATTCCGTACATAACCTGAGCGGTTTTGACCGCAGGCTGGTGTGCGTACCGAAATTCTGCCCCAGGGAATGTCCGGGGAAAGCAGGATGCCGTTATCAGAAGCATCTGGATATTTCCAGGAAAGAGGATATTTTTTTACAGATTTGCAATCACAATTATCTTCTGGCAGATGCCATGCACCGGGCAAATGGGTACCGTCCGCTTCTGGCAGATTACAGGGCTCTGGTCGTGGATGAGGCCCATAAACTCCCGGAAGCCGCCAGCCAGATGTATGGAAGAAGCATTGGAAGGGAAGATGTGCAGGAGATTGCTTACTTTTTAGTCAGAGAGCATAAAGGCACGGATGGAAAACGGCTGCTGGAAGGGGTTTCCGCTCTTCAGATGGAGATTCGAAAGCACCGGAAAGATGGCATCGAGGACATGGCTGGAAAAGAAAGTTTTTATTTTCCGCCGGGAGCTGGCACAGCCTTAGCCCAGATGCAGGAAAGACTTCAGCTTATGATCAAAAGGCTCGCCGGGAATATTCCTTACTGGACTTTCCGGCGGCTGGAAGAGATGGAAGAGCTGTTCGGCTGGTTTTTAAAGAACGACAAACGGTATATTTTGTTTTTACAGCAGGACAGCCGGGGACATTTAACCTTTATGGCAGTCAACCGGGAGATCCCGAAGTATCTGGACGCCACCTTATGGAGCCGGGGATTTCCGGCAATCTTAACCAGCGGCACCTTAAAAGCCGGGAACGGTTTTGCAAGGACCAGACAGATGACCGGGCTGGAAAAAGAAACAGGTGTCCGGGAGTGTGTGGCAGAATCCCCATTCTGCTACCAGGAGAACTGTCTGCTTTACATCCCGGAGCATTTAAAACCAAGAAAAAAGGGGAGCCGGGAAGAGGCCGAGCAGCTTGCCGGGCAGATCCGTGATCTGGTGTGTTCCACTTACGGGCATACGCTGGTACTGTTCACATCTTATACCCTGATGGGAAATGTGCAGCAGCTTTTGCGGGATCAGATCCCGTTTCCGATGGTGCAGGTATGGAGAAACTCCCAGGAAGAGATCGCCCGGTTTAAGAAGATGGAGAATGCCGTGTTGTTCGCAGCCGGCTCCTGCTGGGAGGGTGTGGACTTTCCGGGTGACATGGTATCGTCCCTGATTATCGTAAAACTACCGTTTTCTGTTCCGGACCCTATCCATGAAGCCCAGAGGGAGCAGTACCGATCGCTAAAATCCTACATCCAGACCATCGTGGTGCCAGATATGCAGAAGAAGTTGCGTCAGGGATTTGGCCGGGCAATTCGCACGGAGCAGGACACCTGCGTTGTGTCTATTTTAGATCACCGTGCCACGAAAAAAGGCAGGTATCGGAGTGATGTTCTGGAAGCACTGCCAAAGTGCCAGATGGCAGAACGGATCGAAGAAGTAGAAGATTTTATCCGAAGCCGGAAAGTGGAGCGTTACTACAGCTGAGAGCATCCGTGGCGTTGTTGGTTCTGCCCAGATCCGGGTAGCAGACAGGACAAAAAGTTTAGTGGTATTTCAGGGGCGGTTTGGAGCGAATTGGTAGTATTGGTGATAGCTTTATCGGCATGAGTTGGGTATACTGTGTATAGCGTTAGAGGAAAGGAAGTGAGCAGAAATGAGAAGATATGAGCTGGAAACAGAAAGAGAGGGTTCCACCGTTTATTTCTTTATCAGAGATGTGGAAACACTGGATATCGTCCTGCTTCCAACCAAATATCTGATGCACAAGATACGGAGGAAATGTTCACCGAATACGGTGCGGCGCTCCGCACTTGCAATCCTGTACTATCTGGAATACATCCATGAAAAGAAAAAGGAATTGACAGACGTATATCAAATGCCTTATGTTGAACAGACAAATCACTTTGTGGAATTTTTATACTGGCTGAAAGCCGGGAAGCATACCAGAGATAAAAATCACAGATCTCCAAACAATGGAACCTGCAACGCATACTTAAGAGATGTGTTCAGGTTCTATCTTTTTATAGAAGAAGAGTACCAGCAGTTCGGGGAGCTGAAAGTCCTGTCCTATAATTATTTTGTAGCCGTGGATGCAGTAGGCGTAAAGAAAAGCATACGATCAAAGAGTTTCAAAGGCTATTTAAAAGAGGAAGAGCATAAGGCGAGAGCAGCAAAGAAAGATGAAATTGTGGAAATCTTGAAAGCGTGTACCAATATAAGAGATCGGCTTCTCATGCTGCTTCTGGCAGAGACAGGCTACCGAATCGGTGAGATCTTAGGAATTGATTACAGTAAGGACATTGATTATCAGAACCACATAATCCGGGTATATTTCCGTGAGGACAATGAAAATGGAGCGAGAGCAAAGAATGCAGAATACCGAAGTGCGAAGATCAGCAAAGATACCTTCGGCTTTTTAAATCTGTATATCGCAGAGTACCGAAAACTACTTCAGCACCAGACAAGCCTGTTTGTGAATATTTCCGGGGATAATATCGGAAAACCAATGAACGTGGAAGCAGTATACTCCATGCTAAAAAGAATGGATAAGAAAACAGGGATTAAGATCACGCCTCATATGCTCCGGCATTACTTTGGAAATGAGCGGAGAAAAGCAGGATGGTCGCTGGAACTGATACAGCTGGCCTATGGACACCGCCACATCCAGACAACCATCAATTATCTGGACATTGTGGATGATGAACTGCTGGATGCCAGCCAGGAATTCTACGAGAAACACTCCTCCCTGTATGGGATTGAGGAATTGCTATAGGAGGTGGTTTTTATGCCTGCGTTTTTACAGTCTTTTATAGAGGCAGAACAAGAACGGAGCAGGCGGATTGAGCAGCTACGAAAAGAAATCCGGGAGTTTGCAAAAGAGGAAGCAGGAAGTTCCATTACAGAACAGATTCTGCTGTTTCTGGCAGATGAGATGGTAGAACATCTTTCGGAAATAGATTATGAACTGCGAATGAAATTTGAATTATACATAACACCGCTGATAAAGCGAAATTACATTTACCGATATACCGGAACGTTCGACCGGATACGGCAGGCGTACATCCGGGAACGGATGAAAACTCCGGCTGGACAGAGGGAATGTGAATGGAAATATAAAAATGAAATACTTTTTGTTCCATACCACTCAGATCCTGTAATCGTAAAGAGTGTGGAAACGGTACGGTGTCGGAGCAACATGGTCTGGAATTTTAAAGCGGCAGCCAGTGAGAAACTGAAACGTCAGATTTTTACCGTGCTGGAATATATTCTGGAGAATTATGAAATTTCCAGACTGAGGGAATATAAACTGACCGGGCTACAGCTTTTTTACGAATTTTGCATCCGGGAGCAGATTACAGATATCCAGCTTCTGGAGCTGGAACAGGAAACAGCATTTCAGGACTACCTGAAGCAGAAAGTCGAGAAAGAGCAACGGCGAAAACGACTGAAGAGCATTGTGGAAACTGCCCGTAAAGTGATTTTTATAGAAACTGATGAAACAAGATGGGATGCTACCATCTGGTATTTAGAGCGGTTTCGTATTGCCAAAGAAAGAATAAACCAGAGTGACAGTATAGAAAAAATATCATTTCAGGAAGTTCTACAGCCCAAGAATCGATTGCTGCTTCAGGAATATATGAAGTACGAAATTGGAATCGGAGAACTGGCGCTCAGTACAGTGTACGAAAGATTCCGAACCATTCGAAATTTTTTGCAGGAGATCAGCGAACTGGAAGTTACCAAGTGTAATGCCAGCCTGATTGATGTATATTTAAAGAATTTGCAGAATGGTGCTATGGGAGCAAAGACATTTAATACCAATGTTTCGGGAATACAGTTTTTTATGAAATTTCTGGAAGTAAAGGGGTATATAAAAAAGGTTCCGTTTTATGCATCGTATTACTTGGAAAAACAGATCCCAGTCCACCATGACAGAAGTGTGGAAGAGGATGTGTATATGGAAATTATCCAAAACCTCTCACAGTTTCCTGAACACCTGAGAATGATGTTTTTACATCTCTGGTGTGTGGGACTCCGGATCAGTGAGGTCTGCACCTTAAAAGGGGATGCGTATTATATCCAGAATGGTGACTGCTGGATGAAGGTCTACCAGGTGAAAATGAAAAATTATAAAAGGGTTCCCATTCCGGTAACATTGTATCGTCTGATGCAGGTTTATCTGAAAAAGCACCCTACCGAAAAAGAAGCATACATTTTTCGGAATCGGAAAGGTGGAGCATTTTCCAAAAGCACCTTCATGGGGCAGATGAAAAAATACTGCTCCCAGATAGGCATACAGAATGGAGAATATATTTTTAAGTCTCATGATTACCGACATACCGTAGCAACCAATTTTTATGAGCATGGCGTATCAATCCAAAGCATCCGGGACTATCTGGGACATACGTTTGAGGAAATGACCATGCAGTATATAGATTATATGCCAAGAAAAATTGCTAAAGAAAATGACGCATACTTTGAGGAAGAGGAAAACAGCCTGCTTGCCTGTATGCAGAAAGGAGAGAAGCATGGATAATAAACTGAAATTCCAACAACTGGAATGTTATAAGCTGGCTACCGATGAGCAAAAGGAAAAGCTGAATAAGGAACAATATTTTGATCTGGATAAACTGCCGGGAAACCAGCTTCAGACAGAATTTGTCGAATACATTTACTACCGTGGAACGCAGGTATCCATCCTGACCATAAAAAGGGAAAGGCATTATTTTAACAGCTTATGTGAATTTTTTCAGAAGTCATCCCATCAGGAAAACAGCCTGCTTGACAGAGAAAAAGACTTCTGGATAAAGCAGTTGAAAATGTGGATGATACAAAACGGTAGGGCTTTGACGAAGCATAAAGTGACGAACATTCAGACTGAATCGGTGGAAAAAGCTGCCCTGATCCGGTATTTTGAAAGCCTTCTGGAATTTACACTGGACCGATCAGAAACCAATGAGCTGGCAAAGGATATCTGGCATCTGGAAAGGCTTCCGCTTATCCTGCGGACAAATCCGATTGTCAACCATAAGACACTAAATTTCAGAGGAATCCGGCAACCAGATATTCGGGAAGAAGTAAAAAAAGCAATTTACCATCATCTGAAAACCGAAGCCCTTGGCAGTATAAAACGTGAACTGTCCGCAATGAATAAATTTTCAAAGTATTTGGATGAAAAGCATTCCAAGATCAGCACCTGCGAAGAGCTTGACCGGGAGATCATAGAGCAGTTTTTGATAAACATCAAAGTAGAAGCAAGCGGAGGAAAGGGTATCCGGGATGACCTGCTAAAGATCCGAAATGTGTTGGAAACAATTGGAAAGATTTATAATTTTCCACACCTGACAAAACTTTTCCTGAAATCTGATTTTCCACCAGAACGAAAAGCGGAATTCAAATCTTATTCAGACAGTGAGCTGAAAAGGCTGAATGCCCATCTGGTGAAAATGGAAGTGCAGATAGCAAGGGCGATGATTATACACCAGATGTTAGGAACCAGAATTTCCGACACGCTGACCTTGCGGAAAGACTGCCTTTATAAACATGACCGTCAGGATATGATTATCATATACCAGCCGAAAACAAGAAGATATGAAAAACCGATCAGCCGGGAGCTGGCACAGCTGATTGGAAAGGCAGTCAGTTATGCAAATGAGCATTATCCTGAAAGCATTTATATTTTTGCAGCCGAGAACAAACCGGAGAAACCAATCAGCTACCGAACCTTGCAGGATAAAGTGCTTCGGATGATCTATGAAAAAGATATCCGGGATGACAATGGGAACTTATTCGGATTTGGAACACATATGTTCCGGCACTGCTATGGGGTAAAGCTGACAGAACTCCATGTGGATGACTGGACCATAGCAAAGCTCCTCGGACATAAAGGAGTGAGAAGTGTCCAGTATTACCGGAAAATGAGTAATCAGAGGCTTGCAGATGAAACACGGGAAGTAAGAAATCTTATGTCACAGATTATCCTGGCGAATCTGGACGGATGGGGAGAAGAATATGAACAAATACGACAAGATGTTGGAATTGAATAAAAGAAAAAGCGAAGAGAAAGTGGAACGTGCAACCCTGGCAATCCGGACAATGGTATTGGAAAAAGAAAAAGTATCCGTGCCAGCACTGATGCAAAAGACAGGGCTGTCCAGAGGATTCTTTTATAAGAATCCGATTGTACGAAGTGAGATTGATGCAGCAATGGAACAGCAGGCTGGCATGGTAGATCCAAGGAGAAACATCATCAGCCAGGCAATGGAAACAGAAATGGATCTGCTCCAACAACAGATACAGAATCTGAAGAGCGAGAATGAGAATCTGAAAAAAGAGAATCAAAAGCTGAAAAAGGCACTGTCCAAAAGGGAATTAAATCTTATCAAACAGCTTTAAACTATACCACAATGCAAAGCGGATCTGCCAGGATGCGGCAGATCTGTTTTGCATTGTGGTATAGAAACAGATTATGCTTAAAAGGCATTAAGCAACCTACAATAATGGGTATTGGACATAGGAAGCAATATGGGTGTATGATAAAAACCGATAAGAAATAAAGTGAATCTGAAATGTAAACTGTCACAGGAAAAATGCGAACTTTATGTAAAAAGTTGCAAAATCTATTGACCTACAGCTTGCTTCAGGTTGTACCATAAAATAAAAACGCAAGGAGGAGATTTTCATGGATATCGAACAGATGAAAAAAGACTTAGGCGGTGGCAACGTATTTCCAATCGGTGAGGAAAATGTAGCATTTGCAAAGTATTTTACAGGTGAATGTTATCTGAATATGCTTACAACAGAGCGAGTACCTGTTGGTCTGGTTACTTTCGCTCCAAAAACAATCAATGCATACCACGTTCATCACAAGGGTGGCCAGATCCTTATGGTTACTGGTGGAAGAGGATGGTATCAGGAAGAAGGAAAACCGGCTCGTGAACTGAAAGCTGGAGATGTGGTAAACATTCCACCGGAAGTAAAACACTGGCATGGAGCAGCGAAAGACAGCTGGTTCCAGCATCTGGCAGTTGAGGTTCCGGCAGAAGGAGCTTCCAATGAGTGGCTGGAGTTCTTACCAGAAGAAGAGTACAACAAATTACCATAAATAAAAAGACGGAGGTTTGATGTCATGGCAAAGATTACACAGACAGCAGGAAGAAATGCTCTGGGAACATTTGCACCGGAGTTTGCACATTTCAACGATGATGTTCTGTTCGGAGAGAACTGGAACAATGAAGATATTGATTTGAAGACAAGAAGCATTATCACAGTCGTAGCACTGATGGCACAGGGAATTACAGATTCTTCTTTAAAATTCCATTTACAGAATGCAAAGGATCATGGGGTAACACAAAAAGAAATCGCAGCGATTATTACTCACGTAGCATTCTATGCAGGATGGCCAAAGGGCTGGGCAGTATTCAACCTTGCAAAAGAGGTTTGGAACGAGGAAGAAACAGAAAAATAACCTGGCAGAAACTGCTCGTCAGGACAGATTCGCACAAAGCACAGATGTGTATGCCGTTAAAGCCAGCAACTACAAGGGATTGCGGAGAGGTAGTCCAGTTTAATGCAGAAATAACTGGCATATCCATCATGCAAAAAGTGGGGGAGGACAGATCCTGGTATGTGTTGCCGGAAGAGGATATTATCAGGAAGAAGGGAAAGATGCTGTAGAAATGAAGCCAGGCGACTGCATCAATATTCCGGCAGAAGTGAAACACTGGCATGGCGCTGCACCGGATGAATGGTTTTCACATCTGGCAATAGAAGTTCCGGGCGAAAATAGTTCCAATGAATGGCTTGAACCGGTAAGTGATGAAGAATATAGAAAACTAAAATAGGAAGGTTGAAAAAACTATATTTATAAGACAATTTGAAAGTTGTAAAGTGGTGTAAAGATTAATGATCTTTGTATTGGCACCGAAAATATATTTATTTCTCCGCGGCTTTTCTTCCAGGATGGGAGAGTGCCGCGGAGAATTTTTTGCGAAGAAAGAATTGCTATAGCTTTTGTAATTCCGGGAAAACCTTTATCTAAGAAAAAAATACAATATTAACATGAATATCATGAATATAATATTGGAGGCTGTGAATATTCCCAAATACTTCCCTCTCAGATTCCTGTTTTCTTTTGCAATATATTTGAAACTTATCAGGCTTGCCATGGATGCAATCAGAGTGCCGAGACCTCCAATATTGGTTCCGACAATTAAAGCCCGGTAATTATCTGTAAAGCCGGATAAAAGAAGCGCAGCGGGAACATTGCTCATAATCTGACTGGCAAGAACAGCAGTAAGTGTTTCCCTTCCTGCCATGATTCTTTCCAGAAAACTGCTGAATTGCGAAATCCTTCCAAGGTTGCCGATAAAAATAAATAATGCGATAAAGGTGGCAAGCAGGGAGTAATCCACCCTGCTTATATTTTCCCTGTTTCTTAGCAGCATATATATAAGAACCAATACAAGAGGAATCTGGTATGGAATGATACGTGCAACAGTGAGCAGGCAGATTGTAAATAAGATCAGGTAAGTGGCCAGGTATTCCATGTTAAGTTCTTTTCTGTCAGAGAATCCCAAAAGAGTTTTATTTTTTTCGGAACCGCATACGTGAGGTGCTTTGGCAGCGGCTACCTGTATCCATATCAGAAGAAGGATAAGTGCTGTGGCGGAATAGGGAAGCATCAGGGTTATTAATTCTGCCGCGGACATCCCTGCTCTGGCATATAGATAAAGGTTCTGCGGATTTCCGATTGGTGTGAGCATGCTTCCGAGATTAGCAGCGATTGTCTGCATGGCTACTATTTTAAGAAGCCAGTAATTGCCCAGTTCCTTTGGCAGTTTATGCACAATGATCAGTGCAAGAGGAACAAAAGTAATCAATGCCACATCATTGGTGATCACCATTGACAGGAAGAAACATAAGAGTACCAACAGCCTGATCACACCCACAGTTCCCGATGTTCCCATCAGCAATTTTTTGGCAAGTATATCAAAAACACCAACAGCCTTCAAACCAGCTACAATTGCCATCAAACAGAAGAGGAGCCCGAGAGTCCTGAAATCGATATAAGTAAAATAAGCCTTATCCGGTCTGACCCAGAACATAGAAAGAAGCGCCAGGATCACTGCAATTGACAAAACGGTTTCTTTCCTGAAAAAAACATATAATTTTTGTAACATAATATTTCCTTTCCGGTCTGATACGACCGCGTAAAAGTATATCACAGAAACATCCAGAAAAAAAGAACATCATTTTGTATTGTGGATTGTGTTTGCGATTACCGCCTCATTCTTGTATAATGAAAGGAGAACTGAAAAAATCTGTATTGCAGTCGTTGAAAGAGTTTCAGGCAAGGGCAAAAGCACAGGAGCAGGAAAATAAAGAAGTAGAAAAATCTAAAGCACATAAGAAGGGGGATGTAGAATTATGATGAATCTGGCAATGAACTTTGATACAGACGAATGTTCAGTAACGGCAATGTTTGATAAAGGAAACAGAAATGACACAATGGAAGCAATCGACCATATCATTCCATTTCTAAAAGGGGATGCGGATATGATCGTGCTTGTCTGCAATACCCTAAGAAAGCTGTTCTGCATGAGTGATGAAGGCTATGAGACTTTTCTTATGGACTTGGAAGATTATAAATCGGAACTGGAAGAGGGGGAATGAATTCAAGCCAGAGTGCAGTATAGCAGGTGAAAGATGAGAAGCGAAGGAAAAAGTGTCAGCATTGAGAAGTGTTAACAGGTATATATTGGAAGAATTCAGCCAGGGAAACTCTGGCTGATATAAAAACACATCTGCAGAAACAGTGACTGAAGAAATTTTGAGTAGTGGAATTGGGAAGAAGTATTTAGATACTATAATAAAGAGATTAGCTGGCTTGTATACTGACAGAGAGGACATAGTAAACAGATTTGCGTTATTATCAGGGATTGTAGGAGATTCCGAAGAGCTTTTGTTCAGATGATGAAACAATAGGATTGGTACAGGAATTATATAGAACAAAAGTTAATAAAGGGATTTGTTGCGTTTTCCGCTATAATAATCTGCCAGCAAAGAATGTGTTGCCTGAATATGTTTGTGATTATAAGAAACGAGCAGGGTTATTTCAAAGATCAGCAGATTTAGAGTAGTTCTTTTTTTCTGAGAGAAAAATTAAAAATCGTTTTTGGTTCTTCTGGAGAGTGATTATAGCGTTTGGGAAACATCCGGAGAAACCATTACCTCAGGGTGTCGGTAAAGTTCTTTATCAAAGAGAGCTTTGAGATGCCCTTTCTTTTTTTATCCAAATCTTTCCTCTTGTTTACATATATAAACCTAAGAAAAAACTTGACGTTTAAATATTACAAGTGTAATATTTAAGAAAATACGAAAAAAGGAGAAATAAAACTATATGAGAAAAACGAAAAGAAAAAAACACACGAAGACTATCACAAAAATAGTTTTATTTAGCGGTATATTGATTGGTGGTGGAATCGGTATTGTAACAATAATGAATCGTAATGTTCCTGAAAAAAGACTAATGGAATATATGAAATATATTGAAAAAGGGGAATATGAGCAAATGTATGCCATGCTGGATCAGAAAAAAAGCAGCATGAACAGTAAGGAAGAATTTATAGAACGAAATTCTAAAATATATGAAGGCATTGAGATGTCTGATCTGTCCATAACCGATATTACAGCAAAAAGAAAAGAAAACGGAAATGCGGCAGTTTCCTATACAACAAATATGCAGACTGCTGCAGGAAATGTAGAATTTACCAACAATGCGGTATTTTCACATAACTGGACAGGATATCATTTAATCTGGCAGGATCAGTTGATTTTTCCAGAGTTATCTGCAACGGATAAAGTTCAGGTAACGTTAGAAGAGGCAAAAAGAGGAAATATTTTAGACAGAAATGGTCGCCAGCTGGCTGGAGAGGGAACTGCATCTTCGGTAGGAATTGTTCCGGGCAGAATGGAGAACAGGGAAGATACAATAAAAAAACTGGCAGAGTATCTTGGAATTGGAGCAGACGAAATTGAGGATAAGTTAAAAGCCGATTGGGTAAAAGCAGATTCTTTTGTACCAGTAGCAACAATTCCTAAAATACAAGAGGTCGATCTTCTGACAGTGAATCCGGATGAAACTGTTCTGGAAGAAAAAGAAAAGCAGGACACATTATTGAAGATTCCAGGTATTATGTTATCTGATGTAAAAGTACGAACTTATTATCTAAAAGAAGCTGCCTCTCATCTGGTAGGGTATGTACAGGCGGTTACAGCCGAGGATTTGCAGGAACATAAAGGGGAAGGGTATCGTACAAACAGTGTGATTGGAAAGACGGGACTGGAAACGCTTTATGAAAAAGAACTAAAAGGGACAGATGGGTGTGAGATCTGTATTGTAGATGCAAATGGAAATAAAAAAAGTGTCATTGCATATGAGCCTAAAAAAGATGGAGAAGATATCCATACTACGATTGATGGCGATCTTCAAAGTACTCTTTATGAACAATTTAAAGAAGACAGAGGATGTTCTGTAGCCTTGAATCCTTATACAGGGGAAGTACTGGCGTTGGTAAGTACGCCATCTTATGATAATAATGATTTTGTACGTGGAATGGACAATAGCCAGTGGAGTGCATTAAATGAAAATGAAGACAGGCCTTTATACAACCGCTTTCGCCAGACATGGTGTCCAGGCTCAACTTTTAAACCTGTAATTGCTGCAATTGGATTAAAAGTGGGGGCATTTACTGCAAATGACGATTTTGGAAATGAGGGTCTGGCATGGCAGAAAGATTCCTCGTGGGGAGATTATACAGTGACTACACTTCATGATTATGCACCTGTGATCTTGAAAAATGCGCTTATTTATTCAGATAATATTTATTTTGCAAAAGCAGCATTAAAAATCGGTGCGGATCAACTGATGCAATCTCTAAATCAAATAGGATTTAATCAGGAACTTCCATTTGATATTAAAATGTCAGAGTCTCAGTATTCTAATACGGACAAGATAGAAACAGAAATCCAGCTTGCTGACAGTGGGTATGGACAGGGACAGATTCTGGTAAATCCTTTGCATCTTGCAAGCATTTATACGGCTTTTCTAAATGATGGAAATATGATAAAGCCATATCTTCACGCGGATGGAAGCACTTCCAGTGAAATCTGGATAAAAGATGCTTTTTCACCACAGATTGTTTTGGAGGTTATGGCGGGGCTAGAGGGTGTAGTGAATAACCCGGAAGGAACTGGTTATGGAGCATGCCGGGAAGACATTAGATTAGCAGGAAAAACCGGAACAGCGGAACTGAAAGCTACAAAAGAAGATACATCTGGAACAGAAATTGGCTGGTTTACAGTTTTTACTACAGATAGAGATACAGAGAATCCTATTTTGCTCATCAGTATGGTAGAGAATGTGAAAGATATTGGAGGAAGCGGTTATGTGGTGGAAAAGGATAAGGCGATACTGGATGAATATCTCGGTAATGAATAATTTTTACCTTTAAATATTACAAATGTAAGAGGAAAATGATATGAAAAAAATTTGGAAAATATTTTGGGGAGTTATTTTTCTTGCTGTCTGTAGTGGATGTGGCATAAAGAAAGAGCAGAAAAAGACAATTGAAGATACGAAAGAAAAAATTTACAGAGAGTGTGAAATGCTGGCAGAAGACTATCAGAGCATATATGAGAATGCTGCGAAAGAAAATGCACTATATGAGCTGAGTACAATACAAAAAAGTATGGATTATTTTGGAAAATATGGATATGCAGTAATTGATTCCTACAATCAGCTGGATATGGTTCAAAGTATTAAAGTAGATGATTTTTTGAAAAAAGCAGAAAAAGAGAAAAATGGAAAAACTACTATATTTCAAGTTATAGCAGGAGATCATTTTATTCGGTATGATCTGAAAACCAAACAGGGGAAAATAGACGTTGAAGTAAGCTCTTTTAAATGGAAAGAGGATACTTGGCAGGAAACATATTATCATGAGTTTAGAGCTAATTCATGGAAATATACAGAAAACGGGTATTTCTTTATGGAAGAATATCATCCGGCTGGATATGATGGACCGTCTGGATATCGGGCCTTTCGGGTAGTGCCGTTAAATAAAAAATGCAGGGAGCTGAATCGAAAATATATACTTCCTTTTGGATATACACTTAATAAATTGTTTACTTCTAATTGGAGTGAAAAAAATTATGATGGAATAAATTTTTATGATGTTTTTGACCGTTTACTTTCAATGGAAGAAAAAACCGATGAATTTAAGGAAGGAAAGACTTATGAAATCCCAAAAGAATCATTTGAAGCGATATTTCAAAAATATTTTAATATAAGCGCAGAGATACTGCAGACAGGAACGGTATTTCACACGGAAACACAGACATATCGGTATCGAACCAGAGGAATCGTATATGATTTTGCTCCCACACCATATATTCCATATCCGGAAGTTGTTTCCTACATAGAAAATCAAGATGGAACAATAACACTGGAAGTAAATGCGGTATGGCCACAAAAAGAATTAGATCAGGCGTTTTGTCATAGCGTAACCATTCGGCTGTTAGATAAAGATAGATTTCAATATGTATCCAATTATGTATCAAGGTCAGAAATAGAGGTTACCTGGTATACGGAAAGATTATTAGACGAAAAGTGGGAGGAATGTTATGGAGATAATTGATATGAGTACAAAAAGAAAACTGAAAAAGATGGTGAGTGTTTTATTTATTTTGGGATGCTTTTTCATAGGAAATACAAAATGTAAAGGGGCTGATTTAGAATATATTTCACAGGAAACTGCGAATTATGCTGTACAAGAAAGAGGATATGATTTGCCAGTAGATGAAGTCGTGAAAGAAGAAGCTATTGAAGATTGTAAGAATGTTATGAATCAGATGAAAGCCATTTATCAAAAGGCGGATAAAGGAACTTCATCGAATGTAGTAGTTTCTGAGACAGTAATGGAAAAAATGCAGGAAGTATTAAAGGAAAAAAATGTCCCTGTTATTACATCAGCGCCGTATTCAAATATGGCTAATTATTCTAAAATGGAAGAATTTCTTTTCAGGGCAGAACAGGATCTGCCAGGAGATATCGTCTTATATAGGATTAACAGGGATGGTGGGATAGAAAGACTCAAATTCAATTATGATGGGACAGATATGTATTTGTTGGCTGCGAAAGTTGTTTGGGGTATGAACGACAATCCATCTATTGTATATGTTTCGTATACAAGGATAGAAGAATGGAAATATACAGAAAAAGGCTGGTTTGGTTATACGCTATGTGTTCCAAAATATCCGGAAGTATCAGAAGCGGTTGATGGCAGTTCTATGATAAGAATTAAACCTTTAAGTGATGAATGCAGGGAAGTTTCAAAGAGGTGTGTGTATTTGCTTGGATATCAGGGGAATAATCTTTTATGTTCTGATTGGGATAGATCTGATATGGAAGGGTTAGATTATAATGGTTTATATGAATATTTATATCGAATGAAATACGGGGAGAGATATGAGTTTTCAGGTAACTCAAGTGGAATTCCGGCAGAAGAGTTTGAAAATCTGATAATGGAGTTTTTGCCGATAACAGCGGAGCAAATTAAAAAATGGGCAGTATTTGATTCGGAACATCAAACTTATGACTGGGAACGATTAGGTTGTTTAAATTATAGCCCTACTACTGCATCCGGTTAGTTTCTAAACTATAACCGGATACAACCTGGCCAATTTAATTCGTGCATCCTGCGTCTTAAACTGCCAGTTGATTTTTGCACATTCTGCATTACGCCTGATAGTCCATGTACGAACCTGTTGTTTAAAGCTTTCCAAATCTGGCAGTGGCTTCCCCAGGGCCTGGCGGCTCATGATGCCGATTTCTATCTCTGCCATGTCCAGCCAGCTACCATGTTTTGGCGTGTAATGCCATTCAAAGCGTTCTGCAAGCCTGCGTGCTTCTTCCGGTGGGAAAGCCTTATATAATGAAGCTGGAGAATGGGTATTTAGATTGTCGGTAACAAGAACTATTTTTTCCGTCCGTGGGTACAGGGTGTCGGAAGTATACCGGAGAATTTCTGCAAAATCCAATGCTGTGCGGGTCTGTGTTACAACCGTTTCCCTCCTGCCTGCCAGGGGTTCAGAAATCATGAAGACATCTGCAACACCGTTGCGGACATACACGGAATCTACTTTTTCAGGTCAGCCTGGTTCACAGGGAATACGTGTTTTCTTTATGAGCTGTTTGTTCGTTTCATCTATGCAAACGACAGGACGGAGAGGGTCATACGGGCGCTGATATACCTCCAAAGACGTCCTCCATCTTCGCTACGAACTCGGCGTCTGCTTCCGGAATGCACCATTCCTTTACGAGCCACGGCTTGATTTCATTTTTTTCATAACCTCGCAGACGGTACTGTCCGTAATGTAATCGACCACTTCCAGGCGGATCAGTTCATCCGCGATTGCCTGCATAGTCCGGCGTGAGGCTCCTTCCGGCGGTTCCGAACAGGCTATGGCACATATCCGGGCCTCCACATCGCCCGTCACCTTGCGACGGCGGTTTTCTTGTACCTTCCGCCCAAGGGCTGCCTCCATCCCTCCCATGACAAACCGTTGCGCAATACCTGCAATGGTGGAACGGGCGGCTCCATACGCATCTTTGATGCGGTCATATGTCCATGCCTTGTTTTCAGGCTTTTGGTCCAACTTTAGCAGTATCTGTGCATGCTTTATGCGGTAGCCCTTTCCGCCTTTTTGTATTATTGCTTTCAGCTCCTGTATTTCATCGTTTGTCAGCGTGACAATGTAGCGTGGCATATCTGCGTCCTCCAATACCGTTTTTGATGGAGTATAGCAAATTTTTTCAGTACTGTAAAGTATTGTTACTAACCGGATACAGCACTACTTATTTTGGAACATCTTTACCGGAGGTCGTTGAAATAAGAGATATCGGAGAGGGAAACAATGTGCTGGTTGTTGATGCTGTATGTGATACATTTATATGTAATGATACCGTTATTACAAGTGAGCTGACTGTTAAGTTCAACGATGATAAGAGTTTTAAATATATGGGGAATAAAATTCTGAATAATGGTACGAAAGAAGTTCCCAAATATCAATATAGAATAAAAAGAAAGAACTGATAACAACTATCAGCCCTTTCATATTTGTTAATTCCATATATGTAATTTTTTTAAGATATCAGAAGTGATTTCAAATGCTTTTTTGCCAGTTGCATTAGAATCACTTTGGATATTGGTTGCAAAATAATAGCTGTTATCGGAAGTTTCTACATATCCGATAAACCAGCCGTTGATATCCTGTCCGTTGACACGACCGGTTCCAGTTTTTCCGTAGAAATTACCATTAGGTGTACTGGCAATTTTTATAGCATTTTTAACAGAAAATACATTTTGGGAATTTAGATGGAATTCATTTGTGTTAAATTTTTTCAATAATGTTACTTGCTCTAAAGGCGAGATTTTTAATGAAAAATCGGACCAGTATAAATCCAGATTTGAACTGGTTGTCTGGTTTCCATATTCTATTTTATTCAAAAATTCCTGGACTCTGTTAATTCCGAGCTGCGAATCAATTGCCTGGAAATACCAGTTAACGGAATTTTGCATAGCAGAGTTTAAATCCTGATCAGCTTCCCAGGATGGAAAAGGAAAGGCATCACCATTCCATGTCATGGAAGAGTGTTCTGGTGTGATGATTCCGGATTCCAACCCTAATAATGCATCGTATATTTTGTAGGTAGACTCTGGCGGAATACGTTTGGTGGCTTCTTCAAGATCGTATATTTTCCAGGAATCCAAATTATTGTCATACAAAACAAATGATCCATCATATGTTCCAAATGTTTCGGATATATCTAACAGGGAGATATTTTTGTCTGTATTACTAAAATGATATACGCTTTGAGTAGAGGCATCAATGGATAAAATGGGTGTACATCCAATAAAAACAGCACTAATGACCAGATAAATTATCAATGCTCTCATTTTTTGATAAAGAGTTTCTTTCCTAAAAACGGCGATGTTGAGAATACGTCGTTTCATCTGCCTGAAATTTCCGGACATTCCAACTGACAGTGGAGAGGAAAAAGAGGATATTTTTTCTGCAAAATTAATCAGTGTAGTTCCATAAGCTTGGTATTCATCAGCAGAAATCATCTGCAATACAGCAGAATCACAGGCTATTTCACGGTCACAGAGAATTTCTTTTAAAGTGTACCAAACAAAAGGGTTAAACCAGTAGAGTATATTACTTATGACCATGAGGAAGCCAATAAATGTATCTTTGTGACGGTAATGCTGTAATTCGTGTAGCAGCATAAAACGCATATCATCAGGATTCAGTTCGGAAATTAAATGGATGGGAATGTAAATTCTGGGATGTATTATTCCGATTAAAACTGGTGATTTTAAAAATGCAGTACTGTAGACTGATACTGGGTGAGAGATTTTAAGTTCCTTTAAACAATTGTAATAAATAGTTTTTACCTGCTGATTTTGAAGCGGGAGAGCAGATCTTTTTATGGAACGTACATAGTTTAATGAATGAAGGGTGAGGACTGACATAATCATAACACCCGTTATCCATATTAGAAAGAGTATGGTATTCAAGCCTCCAGAAAATTGACTACTGATGGAAACTGAAAAATCATTCACCTGGTTTAACAAAATATTTTGTGTATTACTGGTAAGTTCGGATAGCGTGTCGGTACCAGAGTTAAGTCCTGAGTCAGTTTGAAAAAAATGTAACCATGAAAAAAGTTGTGAGCCATGAATCTGTACAGGAAAAAATGGCACGGCAAGTAGTAAAAATAAAAGAAAACAGAGATGGTACTGTGTAGCCGCAGATAAATATTTTTTCAGAAGTTTTTTTGTTCCGATTATTACAAGTGTAAAAATACATATGAAGATATTACTGATTAAAAAGTGGATAATCCAGTTGCTCATTCAAAACCTCCTATTTCTGATGTTTTGATAATAAATGGCGTAAGTTATCAATTTCTGTTGAAGAGAGCTTATCGTCTTCAAGGTAAGAAGCCAGCATAGAAGAAAGATTTCCATTATAATATCGCTTAAAAAAAGAATTGCTTTCCTGGCGTATATATTCATCTTCTTGGACTAATGGAGTATAGACAAATACCCGGCTTTGTTTTTCGTAGGAAAGAGCTTTTTTGGAAACAAGTCTCTTGATAAGAGTTTGAATTGTTTTTGGACTCCAGCTGGTAGTTAGAGTAAGTTTTTCTGTAATTTCATTTGTATTGATGGGAGCATATTTCCATACAATTTTCATAACTTCAAATTCGGCTTCTGAAATTTGGGGTAGTGACATAATAAAATCCTCCTGCTAAATCCTACATATGTAATAAATATATTATATTACTTGTAGAAGAAAAAAGTCAAATGGCAGATGATATATAGAATATAAAATTAATAATGTAGAGGCAATAAAGGTGAAAAAGATAGAAATTATTGAGAGAATCACAGATGCTAATGGAAGCATAAGTGAAAACATATTGACTAGTCGGGAACATAAAAACCAATTCATACCGGAAATTATAAGGTTTGGAGAATTAAAAATATATCTACAGGAACGAATTGTTAAAAAGAATGATAGTGATGTTCATCTTTCAAAATATGAATATGATATTTTACTTCTTTTAGCGAAAAGTCCAGGTAGAATATTTGGAAAAGAAATGGTTTATGATCTGGTATGGAATGAACCTTATTCCGGTGATTATAATGTGGTTATGCGACATATCTGCAATATCAGAGAAAAAATAGAAGATGATCCTGGACAACCATTATATATACAAACAGTACGAGGTGTAGGATATCGGTTTAACGGGAATTTAGGCAGCGAGTGAAATCGCTGCCTATTATTATGGTTTTACAAAGAAGGGAGTTGGTTATGAGAAGATCTTTGTATTTCAGGAGCATCCTGTTTGAGATATTTGGACAGGTTTTGATGTATCAATTCCAACTCTTTTATTTCTTGCTTAAAAGAAACGTATTGAGTATTTAGTGATTCCTTTCTGGAAATAAGATCTGCAATTTGCTCTTGTAACTTATTGGAATTAAGATGCTTCAGATCCATGCCATTTTCCTGTAAAATATGTTCAGCACCCGCGAAAAGAATAATTTGAGATTCATATTTACGGAAATAACGATCTGGATCTTTGGAGCTTTTATAATGGTCGTCGTAAATTTTATTTTTCTGATATTGTTCGGCATATTTTAGCATTTCTCGAAGATGGCGTATCTGAGACTCGAGAGAAACAACAGAGGTATTTACCTCTTTTTGCTGCATATGTAACAAGGCTATGCGGTCTTCAAGTCCTGAAAAATTATGTAGATTATGTGTGAACATCTTGTTATATTCAGCAGAGACAATTTTTAAATTTTCCTTATTTGCCCATTTCTGAAGTCCAATGTTTCCTGCTATATTGGGAGTGTTGGTGTCTATTAACTTATTACGAACAGAAGGAACAGTATCTCTTTAGTGATTTTGGGATTTTTATACACATTTGCCTTAATTGCTTATGCAGGCGGTGAAGTGGACGCTATCGAATTTTCAACATATGAAAATATTTGGACTTTAATAAATGCTTTGCAAACCGTAGCTTACGCTGTTTTAATTTCTGTTATGTTTTCAACATTTATCATCAAAGAGTATGCTGGAAAACTTAATTTACTTTTGTTTACTTATCCTGTTGATAAATCTACCCTTTTGAAAGCGAAAGTATTATTAGTAGCTTTTAGTGGAATTGGTGGTATGCTTCTCGGAAGTGCTTTGATTTTTTTAATTTTCTTTATTACTGAACGCATATTCCCTCTAGTTCCCGATACTTTTTCTTTTGGAAATATCATTAAAATATGGAGTGAGTTATTATTATGTTCTGTGTACGCTTTATGCGTTGGCATAGTAGCTACAAAAATAGGATTTATAAAAATGTCTGTGCAGACAACGATTGTCAGTGCAATTATTATAGCTAGTTGTTCAGCAAATGTTATTTCTACTATGAGTTATACTAATTTTCCTTTTCTCTTTTTGTGGGGGATTATGGCTATAATTTCCATAATAAGTTATTGTAATATTGTACACAAAACAATTCGTATGGATATTTAATAAAAACAAAGTTTATTATGTCTTGAATAATGATTTTAGTAGCGTATTTGAATTTCAGTTTTAATACTGATGAATTTATAAATTTGCAATTATGATAAGAAAGGTTAAATATGATAAGTCTAAGAAAACGAGATATAAAAAAGGCATTAAAAGCTGGTGCAAAGGCTGGCGGTGTATCATTGGCTGATGTTCGGGCTGATATTGAAGCAACGATTGATGAAGCTATGGATAGTGCCGACCCAGAGGTGCAGACAAATTTCAAAAAGTATTTTGGAAATAAACGCCCTACACCAGAAGAATATATTTACAAGACAATGAGCGACGAAGTGTATCAAGCCTTTCAAAACATACTGAAACACCGCAGGAAACAGAAGAACCTTGTGATTGACGGATATAGTGTTTTTTTATTCATCAACCGCAATGGCAATCCACAAGTGGCAGTAAATTATGAAGCTGTATTCCGAAAACTTGTAGACAAGTACAACAGCAAGCATGAAGAACCGTTACCGAAGATTACACCTCATGGTCGAGTTATAATAAGGACAAGTTAGAAAACTCCAGTAAATACAAGGGGTTGCACTAATTTAGTCCTTATTTTTAATTTCCTGAAAAGGGAAAAATAAAGCAGCGCTGTCATTCCAGAATATGAATTATTACAGATTCAGACTGGAAATGGATTTGTGTAAGACAAGAGTAAAAACAACAGAATTATTGTAATTATAGGACTGAATTAGCTCGCACGGAATATAGATTCCGGATGTCTAATTCAGTCCTCTTTTTGATTGATGACGATGAAAGGTGATGAAAAATGGCTAGAATTATTTCTATTGTAAACCAAAAAGGGGGAACGGGAAAATCCGCATGTACAGCTAATTTAGCAGTAGGATTAGCACAAAAGAATATGAAAGTGTTGATTGTAGATGCCGATCCACAGTCTGATGTATCCGCAGGATTTGGATATCGTGATTGTGATGACAGTAATGAAACACTTACTGCTCTTATGGATGCTGTAATGAAAGATGAAGATATTCCTTCCGAATGTTTTATCAGACATCAGGCAGAGGGGATAGACATTATCTGTTCTAACATTGGACTGGCAGGTACGGAAGTACAGTTGGTAAATGCAATGAGTAGAGAATATGTATTGAAACAGATTTTATATGGTATCAAAGATCAATATGATGTAGTCATCATTGATTGTATGCCATCATTGGGAATGATTACGATTAATGCGCTGGCTGCATCAGATGAAGTCCTCATTCCAGTTGAAGCATCCTACCTGCCAATCAAAGGATTGCAGCAGTTGTTAAAAACAATCGGTAAGGTCCGTAAGCAGATTAATCCGAAGCTGCAAGTCGGAGGTATTTTGTTTACGATGGTCGATGCTCATACGAATGATGCCAGAAATAACATGGAACTTCTCAGAAATGTATATGGAAGTCAAATTCATATCTTTGATAATTATATTCCATTTTCTGTAAGAATGAAGGAAGCAGTCAGAGAAGGACAGAGTATTTTCTCTTATGATCCGAAAGGCAAAGCTACAGAAGCTTATCGGAGAGTGACGGAGGAGGTGCTGAAAGATGCCATCTAAAAAAAGAGCAACTCCCATTTCCTTACAGCCACTTGATGGTATGCAGATAAAAAAAGAAGATTATAAGCTGGTCTATGTTGGGGAATTATCGGGAAATATGTCACTGGATGATATTTTTGAAAGGTTCAACATTGATAGACCGGAAGATTTCCGTGGGCATTCCCTGTCTGTCAGTGATATCATAGTTCTGAATGACGGGGAAAAAGTAACCGCTCATTTTGTAGACAGTATCAGTTTTGAACAGCTGGATTCTTTCCTGAATCTGGAAGAACAGGTTCTTAGTGAACTGGCATATGAGGTAGGAGAACGTTACTTTGCTATTCAGAGAACAGAAGAAGGATATGATTATTCGTTTTACGATGAAGATTTTCGTCTGATGGATGGTGGCGTCTATGAAAATGATCAAATTTCTATTGAAGAAGCGGCAGAGGAACTTCTGGAAGACGAAGGCTGGACTGGAGAACGCATCCGTGGAGATTATGATCAGTTGATGGAAAAAGTAGAAGAAATGGATGAAGTTGTAATGGCAGAGATTCAGAAAAGCCAGGGCGAATATAAGCCTTTGGCAAAGGTGGAGGAACTGGAAGAGGCGAATTATAACATGATTGATAACGTCCTTAATAATATGCCACCGAAGAAAGAGCCTTATCTGGAATATTTCGCCACAGAATGTGATGAGTTCCATGATATGGGAGCTTATGAAAAAAGTACCGATGTTAATCAGATTGCTGCGGTCTATGAAAAATATAGGGAGAATCCTAAAACTGCGTATCTGGGATGCTCAATGGGAATTATTTATCGTGATCCGGAAGACAGTTACTATGATGAAGCCGAATTTGCGATCGTTAAAGGGAATACCGTATTCGGAAATCTGATGGATGATGTTCGATTTTATGGAGAACTTGCACTGGTACGGGAAGGGATCGAGAAAATTCATGAAGCATTGCCGGACTACAAGTATGTACCGATGAGGGATGTTCGAGAAGCAATGTATCCTGAGAAAATGACCACAGAACAGCTGGCAGAGGCACTGGATGAGATTGCAGAAGCTTTTGATCCGTATGAGTATCGAGATAATGTGGAGAGGGGAGAAAATACGGTGCAGGAAGTAATGCTGGATTTGAGAAGTGGAAATATTCATTCCTATATTTCATATCTGAAGGATATTGTAGACGAAGAATGCGATCTGTCTGTTCGTGCAGGAGTATTGATTGAAAGACTGAAAGCCTATGAACCTGAACTTCTAAAGGATATGGAACCAATGGTGTATGTAAACTATTGTGAAGAAAGTGATCTCATGAATCCAAGATGTCAGAAGCTGTCTGAGCTGGATGCAAAAACAGCAGAAATGGATAAAGAATGGTATGCAAAACGTGATCCGAAGACAGAGGAACCTACAAAAATTGCAAAGATATATGTGACTGTATATTATGCGGAAAAAGGTGAACAGATGCTGCATCATTTTAAGAAGTCAATGGATATTGGAAATGGACATGGCGGTATTGTGAGTCAGTTGAAGTATGATAATGAAATGAAGCTTACAGATGAGTATTGGATCAATTACCAGAAAGGCAAAGGAAGTGAAGAGTTCCAAAAGTATATGGAAGATCTGACAGACATGCAGAATCATGTGCTTCCGTATCTGCAGAGTTTTTGCAATCTGGAGGAAAAAGGTGTGAAGGAGAGATGAGAACAGCAGATAGCAGAAAGATATGAAGGAAGAGCAGATGAGAGGGTAACAAGTACCGAAGCGAATGAAGTTGTTAAGGATGTAGGAAAAACAGATAGAAAACCGGCACAGCAGAAGCAGGCGGTAGATGGAAAAGATAAGAAATTATCCATTCATGAACGGCTTGAGATCAATAAGAGGATTATTCAAGAAAAGCAGGGAAAAGATAAAACGGAGAGAGGAGTTGATTTGGGTGTAAGGACAGTGTAGAATAAGCAGAACGAGTCGGAGGTCGTGGATGATAACGTGGCTTCCGGCTTTATTGCGTATTGTCGGAAGAATTATAAATGGTATAATGAATGTAAATGCGATAAAAGAATGTCGCCTGTTATGCGACTTCCAAATGAGAAAAGTGTGTTATTCTGAGATCAAACAAGAGGCTAATAGAGTCAGGAGGGTGACATTATGAGTAAAAAAGGATATAGCAGACCAGGATTCTTTGGATCCATAAACCATTATGATGCAAACGGAAAAAAGTAGGCGAGAGCAGACCAGGATTCTTTGGTGGTATGAACGACTATGATGCAAATGGAAAGAAAATCGGACATAGTTCGCCTTCCTTTTTTGGTGGTATGAATCATTATGACAATAACGGGCATAAAGTAGGTGAGAGTCGACCAGGATTCTTTGGCGGTTTAAACCATTATGATGACAAGGGGCATAAGCGGGGGCATAGCAATCCAGGATTTTTAGGTGGATTCAATCATTACGGTTAAAACTGCACAGAGAGCAGCACAAGCGGCAAGGGCTGCGGCAAAAGCCGCCGTGGTTACGGTAAAGGCGATTGCCAAAGCGACCGCACTTGCCATTAAAGCGATTATTGCCGGAACGAAAGCCTTGATTGCCGCTATCGCCGCAGGCGGCTGGGTGGCGGTTTTGGTTATTATCGTGATTTGCCTGATTGGTATGATCCTCGGCTCAGTATTTGGCATTTTCTTCTCAGACGAAGATTCCGGCACTGGAATGAGTATGCAGACCGTTGTGCAGGAAATCAATACCGAATACGATACCAAGCTGCAAGAGGAAAAGAACTCGGTATCCTATGATGTTCTTGAAATGAGTGGCAGCAGAGCCGTTTGGAAAGAGGTGCTTGCCGTTTACTCTGTAAAAACGAATACGGATCAAGATAACCCCCAAGAGGTTGCCACAATGGACGATGGCAAAAAGCAACTCTTAAAAGACATCTTTTGGGAGATGAATCAAATATCTTCCCGAACAGAGAGCAAGACCGAAACAGTTATTACCGAAACCGATGACGGACACGGTAATATCGTGGAAACTGAAAGCACGGTCACACAAACCTATCTGTATATTACCGTCAGCCACAAGACTGCCGAGGAAATGGCGGCGCAATATGGTTTTAACGAAGAACAGAAAGGCTACC